>DAINNP010000006.1:12127-14192 GCA_036735785.1 Rhodoferax sp.
GCGACTTGCTTGGTTTGATTCTCCGCAATCGTGGTGGGGCGCTCCAGGGTGTAGAGGTGGTATTCGAAGAGCGACTCTTCAACGACATCGCTTTCGGCTTTGGCCATAGCGGTAGCTGCCATCAGCTGAGGGCGTCCGCGTGTAGCCATTTCGGGAACCACTTGGTTTACGTCGCCTGCCACCAATTGCAAGCGGGCGTTGCGATAGGTTGCACCGCTGGTGTTGGTCAGGGTGACCCAGCCGGACACATCCAACGCATCCTCCGCCGCATTGAGCTCGACCACGTAATCGGCTTTCCACGACAAACCGCCTGTGAGATAGCTCAGCTCCACATCCTGCTGAGCTGGTCCGGTGTTCTGTAAGTTCATGACCAGCGTGGGGCGATCCCGCAAATTAGGCGGCACATCATCAAACACCAAGCGACCGGGCACGCCGGTTTCGATGCGTTGACCGATCTGCAGCACGACGCCGTTGTTGGCCGACAGAACGGTCGCGGTCTCTACCGTTTCAGCACCCGTGGTCGGATGGGTGCGCACCACTTTGACCTGCTTGCCCACATACTTTTCGAGCATTTTTTGGGGCGTTAGGAGATCGAAGTCAAAGTTTTGCTCCTGAACGCGCAGGGAGCCCGGAGAAGACAAGCTGCGCATCAGCGCAGTCTCAGCACGCATACGGGCACTGACATCGCGGAACGCCAGCGCCGATGCGCCCGCCTTTAGCGGTACCTTGCGCACATCTTTGACCAAGGCGAGGTTGTCGTTGTAGATCGTTACCGCCACTTCTTGCTGGTCGGCGAGAGTGCTTCGTTGCTCCTGCGCTTGAGCAAGCCCAGCAGATAGAGTGACCACGAGCAAGGCGGCAGCCGCCAGGGGAAAAGGAGCACGCATAAAAACCCTCAAATAAATGTGAAGCACTCAACGCACAACGCCACACATCCGGTGCAGGCTGACGCATTTGCATTGTGTTACCAAAAGAGACCGCACTGCCCCACCGGTTAGCATCCGGCATGCCTTTGACACCCCACTGGATTCGCCACTACCCGAGGCAGCACCTGCGAGACGATGTGATAGCGGGTGTATTGCTCACCGTTCTGGTCATTCCCCAGAGCTTGGCCTACGCCTTGCTGGCGGGCCTGCCGCCACAGGCAGGGCTTTATGCAAGCATCTTGCCGGCAATCGCTTACGCCTGGTTCGGCAGTAGCATGGTGCAGGCGGTAGGGCCGGTAGCCATTACTGCCATCATGACGGCCAGTGTGCTGGGCCCCTTGGCCCCCGTTGGGAGCGCGCTCTACCTTCAGCTGGCCGTGTGGCTGAGCCTGGGCTCTGGCGTGCTGATCACGTTGTGCGGGCTGGCTCGCTTGGGGTTTTTATCCCAACTGCTGAGCAAGCCTGTGGTCAGTGGGTTTATCACGGGCTCTGCACTGCTCATCATCTTGAGCCAGCTGCGATTCATCGGCGGAATAGATGCCCGGGTAAATACAAGCTGGCAGCTCTTGCATAGCCTTTGGGCTTGGCTGCCCGATATCCATGTTCCAACCCTCCTGCTGGGAGTAGGCGCCGTTGTCGCCTTAGCCTTGGCGCGCACAGGTCTGAAGCGCTGGCCTATGTGGCAACGCTTGTTTCCATTGTTGTTGATACTGGTCTGCCCTTGGGTAGTGCAAGGGCTGGCCCTGGACCCGGGCCAGCGCATCGCGGTGGTGGGCCCTGTGTCTCTGGAGTGGGCATCTTTCGACTTTTCTATGCCCCACCCGTCCGTCTTCAGCGCATTGGTTGGCCCGACTTTTCTGATTGCCTTTATCGGCATGGTGCAAGGCATCACCATGGCACAAGCATTGGCCACCCAACGGCGGGAGCGCATTGATGCCAACCAGGAACTGCTCGGGCTGGGGGCTGCGAATATCGCGGCAACCTTCAGTGGCGGTATGCCGGTCGGGGGCGGCCTGAGCCGCTCGGCCATCAACGTAGCTTCAGGGGCACAGACGCCCTTGGCAGGCATTGTCTCCGGCATTAGCATGCTGGCTGTTTTGCTGCTTGGCACAGACTGGCTAAACAACGTCCCATTGGCG
>DAINNP010000006.1:14292-20540 GCA_036735785.1 Rhodoferax sp.
GACACTCAAGATGTGGTGTGGGTCATGACCGCGGTGAACCGGGTAGACACCTCTGCCATGGCGGCTCTGCTCAACTTGAACCGGGACCTCAAGGATCGCGGCATCCGCATGCATTTTGCAGAGGTGAAAGGCCCGGTACAAGACCGTTTGGTGCACACACCCCTTTGGACTGAGCTCTCCGGTGAATTCTTTCACTCGGTGCCCGATGCGTTCGCTGCCCTCCAAGCTTCGCGGCAGGAGCCACACGACGCCGCTTTGTCGATCTAACCGCAGCCTTTGAGTGGCACCACAGGTTTTGGTGGGGTCTTGCACTGTCCTGCTGTGAGCGCGCTAGACTGAGACACTGCCCCCGGGGCGGATCACCCTTGTTCACCGCGCACTGTTGTGCGAGGACCTGTTTTTTAGGAGCGCTATTTATGGCTAAAAATGTGGCACCCAAGATGTCTATCGACATCGGTATCAGCGAACGCGAGCGAAAGAAAATTGCCGAAGGCTTGTCAGGTCTTTTGGCAGACAGCTACACCCTGTACCTGATGACGCACAACTTTCACTGGAACGTGACAGGCCCCCAGTTCAACAGCTTGCACACCATGTTCATGGCGCAGTACACCGAGCAGTGGACCGCTCTGGATTTGATTGCCGAGCGCATCCGCGCACTGGGTTTTCCAGCGCCGGGCACCTACAAAGAGTTCACCAAGCTCGCCAGCATCAAAGAGGTCGAGGGCGTGCCCAAGGCCAACGAGATGATTCACCACCTGCTGGCTGCACAAGAAGCTACTGCGCGCACTGCCCGCAAGCTGTTCCCCGTGGTGGATGCCGCGAATGACCAGCCCACCGCAGATGTCTTGACCCAGCGTATTGACGTCCACGAAAAAACGGCCTGGATGCTGCGCAGCCTCATCACCGAGTAAGTCCCCTCACGCCCGCCGGGCGCCGCAAGCGCCCCGCTAACGTAATAGGTGCAGTCAGCGCAATGCTATCGCTTGATTCAACACAAAATCGGCGATAGCGCTTGCGTTTTTCAGGTCAAGCACAGGCACTGTGCACTCGGGGACCGGGCTGTCGCTCGCAATGCCCACAATGCCGGGCCAGCGTGGCCACAACGTGCTTTTCCCCTCACTGGCCCGCCAGACTTCCAGCTTGGGAAAGTCTCCTTCCTTGAAGCCTTCCACCAGCACCAGGTCACAGTCCTGCAATCGCGTCAGCAAATAGTCCAGTGATGGCTCCGGCTCACCACGCAGTTCATGCATCAGCGCCCAGCGGGTGCGACCGAGCAGCAGCACTTCGGTGCAACCCGCCTCCCTCAGGCGGAAAGAGTCCTTGCCCGGCCGGTCAATTTCGATGTCTTTGTGGCTGTGCTTGATCAAAGACACCCGCAACCCACGCTGTTTGATTTCCGGAATCAGGAGCTCCAGTAGCGTGGTCTTTCCCATGCCGGAGTAGCCGGCGATTCCGAAAATGCGCATACAGGCTTACTCGACGGTCACGCTCTTGGCGAGGTTGCGCGGCTTGTCAACGTCCGTGCCCTTTGCCAAGGCGGTGTGATACGACAGCAATTGCAAGGGCACCACATGCAGCAACGGTGAAAGCTCGCCGTAATGCTCCGGCATGCGGATGACGTGCAAGCCTTCGCCGCTCTCAATTTTGGTATCGGCATCGGCCAGCACGTAGAGCACACCACCGCGGGCGCGCACCTCATGCATATTGCTCTTGAGCTTTTCAAGCAAGGCGTCATTCGGTGCCACGGTCACGACAGGCATGTCACTGGTCACCAAGGCCAAAGGCCCATGCTTGAGTTCGCCCGCCGCATAGGCTTCTGCGTGGATGTAGGTGATTTCTTTGAGCTTGAGCGCACCTTCGAGGGCAATCGGGTAATGCAGACCACGGCCCAAAAACAGGGCGTTTTCTTTTTTGGCGAAGTCATCGGCCCACGCAATGACCTGGGGCTCCAGAGCCAACACTGCCTGGAGCGCTGCCGGCAGATGGCGCATGGCTTTCAAATGGCGGGCCTCATCCGCATCGCTCAAACGGCCCTTGGCCTGGGCCAGGCACAAGGTCAACAAAAACAAACCTGCCAACTGGGTGGTAAAGGCCTTGGTCGATGCAACGCCGATTTCCACACCCGCCCGCGTTACATACGCCAGGCTACATTCGCGCACCATGGCACTGGTAGCCACATTGCAAATGGTGAGCGTGTGCTGCATGCCCAGGCTTTGTGCATGGCGCAAGGCCGCCAGCGTGTCTGCGGTTTCGCCACTCTGGGTGATGGTGACCACCAGGGTCTTGGGGTTGGGAACCGAGTCCCGGTAACGGTATTCACTGGCGACTTCCACATTGCATGGAATTTTGGCAATGCTCTCGATCCAGTATTTGGCGGCGCAGCCGCTGTAATAGCTGGTGCCGCACGCCAGGATCAGCACATTGTCGATTTGCTGGAACACCCGGGCCGCATTGGCACCGGGTTGGTGGTTGCCCTGTTGGTCAAACAACTCCGGCACGATGCCCTCCACGCCTTCCAGCGTATCGGCAATGGCGCGGGGCTGCTCGAAAATCTCTTTTTGCATGTAATGGCGGTACGGGCCCAGTTCGGCCGCGCCGCTGTGGGCCACCACGGTTTTGACCGGGCGCTGTGCAGGTGCAACCGCCTTGTGCGCTTTGTCGAACAACCAGTACTTGCCGAGCTGCAAGTCGACCACATCACCCTCTTCTAGGTAAACGATCTGATCGGTCACACCGGCCAAGGCCATCGCATCACTCGCCAGAAAGTGCTCTTGTCCGTCTTTGCCCACGCCCAAAATCAGGGGCGAGCCCGCCCGGGCACCAATCAAACGCTGCGGCTCATCTTTGCAAAACACGGCAATCGCATAGGCACCGTGCAACTCCAAAACAGCGGCCTTGACGGCCTCAAACAAATCACCGTCGTAGAGGCTATCGACCAGGTGGGCAATCACCTCGGTATCGGTCTGGCTATGAAACACATAACCCTTGGCCTTGAGCGCGGCGCGGAGTTCATCATGGTTTTCAATGATGCCGTTGTGCACCAGCGCGATGCGGCCGGGCTTGCTCTCGGCATCTGCACCGGTTCCGTGGCTGAAGTGGGGGTGGGCGTTGTGCACCACAGGGGCGCCGTGGGTGGCCCAGCGGGTGTGTGCAATGCCCAAATGTCCCTGCACATCACCTGCAGCCACCTGCTCCATCAGCTCGGACACCCGTGCCGTGCTGCGCGCGCGGCGCAGACCGCTCTGCGCCCCCAACCCGTACACCGCAACACCGCAGGAGTCGTAACCCCGGTATTCCAAGCGCTCCAAGCCCTGAACCAAAACGGGAACAATATTCCGGGTAGAAACCGCGCCGACGATGCCGCACATAGAGAACCTCCAAAACAAACAATGGAGCGAATGGTAGAGTTTTGATAAGAAATTACCGATTGAAATTCAAAGTTTTTTGACTTTAAATTTCACCAATACGAGACAATATATTTTTATTTCAAAAAGCTTCATTTAATGAAAGAAATAGAACTTGATGCCATCGATCTGCAGTTGCTGGAGCAACTGCAAAAAGACGCATCCCTGAGCAATCAGGTCTTGGCCGACCGGGTTCACACCTCGGCGCCAACCTGCTTGCGCCGCGTCAAACGCTTGCGTGAGAGCGGCTTGATTGAAAAGCAAGTGGCCGTGCTGAACCCGCAAACCCTGGCTGCCCACACGGGCTACGGGCTCACGGCGATCGTGGAAGTCTCGTTAGACCGGCAAGATACCGGCGCACTGGAAGCGTTTGAGAAGAGAGTGGCTCTAGAGGCCGCGGTGCAGCAGTGCTACCGGGTGTCCCCGGGCCCTGACTTTTGCCTCGTGGTCCACACTTGGGACATGCCGGCTTACCAGGCCCTCACCCAGCGTTTATTCACCACCGATGCCAATGTGCGCAACGTGAAAGCGTTCTTTAGCGTACACCGCAGCAAATTTGGCGCGGAGCTGCCGATGCATGCGCCCCGCTAAGCTATGACGCACACTCACTGACATTGGCCACCGCAGGCCTCATGGGCTCCTGCCAGCATCAATGCGGTTTGCTCCGACAGATAGTCCAAAAACACCCGGGTGCGCCTCGGCAAGTACTGCCGGCTGGGCAAGGCTGCATAGAGGTGCAACTGACCTGCAACCCACGGCGACAGCACCCGCACCAAGTCACCACTGGCTAAAAATGGGGCAACCAACTCCACCGTGCAAGGGGTGATGCCCGCACCGTCCAGCGTGGCGGAAATCAAGGTTTCAATATGGTTGGAGCTGAGAACCGGGGTGAGATTCAGGTCTATGGATTCGTTCAAGTCCAGCTCATTGCGCAAATGCCAACGCCGGTGACGCGCAATGCCGCCTTTGAGTTCGAGGCAATGGTGGTTGACCAAGTCTTGCGGATTGACAGGGATGCCCATGCGGCGCAAATAGTCAGGGGTGGCGACCAGAATGCCACGGGTTGAGGCGATTTTTCGGGCCACGATCGTGCCGTCAAAAGCCTCGTCTGCAGTGAACAGCGTCACATCGTGCGCCTCCACTGGCGGCTCTTCGAAAGACTCGACCTGCACATGCAAGGTGATTTTGGGATACAGCGCCCGAAAGCCCGCGAGCAAAGGCGCCAACACATAGGTTGCCAACACGGGGGTCGAAAGCACATTGAGCTCGCCTGACAACTCCTGCGTGTGAAGGTGGGCGATGGCATCCGCCTCATCAATGTCTTGCAAGATCGCGCGCACCCTTGCCAGATACGCGTCGCCGGCCTCGCTCAATGACACACGCCGGGTCGACCGATGCAACAAGCGGGTGCCCAGGTGCTCCTCGAGGTCGGCGACCAGCCGGGTCACGACGGCCGGCGACAGCTCCAAGGCCCGGGCGGCTGCGGCGAAGCCCCCTTCGTCGATGACTTTTTGAAACACACGCATTGAGAGCAAACGGTCCATGGAGTCACTTTAGCGAGTTACACGCGATCGATTGTTTCTGTTTCAGCAATGCCGCAGTGTTATTTTGATTATTTATCTTTGGATTCAGAAATTTTACAGTTCATCCCATCGACGAGACGCAAGCATTTACCGCCCCATCGATGCTGTTCAGACGGACTGAAAACCGCCGCAGCGGAATCTTCAACTTTGGAAAGGAACTTCATCATGAACAAGACCACTATCGCCACTATCGCTTTCACATTGGCTGCTGCCTTCGCAGGCCAAGCCATGGCCCAAGATACCGCCACTGCGACCCAGGCCGCAGAAAAGCAGGCCGCCGCAGCCAAGGCAGCCAAAGAAGCCAAGACCACCACAGCGGCTGACCCCTACGCTGAGCTGGACAAAGTGAAGACTTGGTAAGCCAAGCCCCGGCCCCGCGCACAGGGTCCGTCAAGCTTCAAGCCCGGCTCAGACCGGGCTTTTTTGTGCGCCTTGAAACCTGATCTCGGCGACCGCTCCGCACGGTGCTGTTGCGCTCAAACTCACCCTTGCACCTACCTTGTGCAACAGCCTTTGTGCAGTCAGCAGCCCTACCCCCAAACCGGGAAACTGCTTGGCGGTGTGCAGGCGCCCGAATACCTTGAAAAGCTTGTCTTGCATGGCAGGGTTGAAACCCGCACCGTTATCCGCCACCCGGCACACCAGGTCGCCGCCCGGCTCCAGATCCACCGTGACCTGAACCTGCGGTTGTGGCGTACGCGCTGTAAATTTGAAAGCATTGCCAAGCACTTGCAACACGGCTTGACGCAACAACTGGGGATCGGTGGACAGCATCACACCGGCCGGAACGCTCCAGGCCACCGGCACTTCCCGCGCCGGGTCCGTCGCCTGCACCTCTGCCCAGGCATCTCTGAGCACCGGCTCCAACGCGACCTCTGACCATTGCACCGGTAACCCATCGATACGCGACAACCCTGTCAGCGCATCCAGCAGCTCGCCCATGTGCCGGGCCGATGCAGAGATCGTCCGCAAAAAATCAGCGCTCTCGCCTTGCAGTTGCGAACCGGCCTCTTCTTCCAGCAACTGCGCAAATGACACCAAATGCCGCAGAGGCGCCCGCAAATCGTGAGATACCGCGTAGGTAAATTCTTGTAAGCTCGCACGGCTGGCGGCCAGCTCCGCTTCGAGTGCGTCAACCCTCTGCTGCAGATCTTGGTGGGAAAGCGGCTCCGCCATGCATCAAGCTTTCGGTTTTTTGACCGGGCGGCTCCAGTTGGCAATGCTCACCTGCTTGCCACGGGCCACGCTCAATGCGCCGGCT
>DAINNP010000006.1:20640-22899 GCA_036735785.1 Rhodoferax sp.
GCAAACGGCCCGATGAGCGCGCCCGCACCCACACTCACGCCCTGCTTCTCGCCATCGATGTGGGTGAAAGGGTGAATCACGGCCCCCGCTTCGATCACCGCATTTGCGATCACACAGTTCGCGCCGATCGACACCCCCTCCCCCAAACTCACCTGTCCAGCAAACACACAGTTCACATCGATGCTGACATCATGGGCGCAGAGCAAATCGCCCCGCACATCAATACGGGCCGGGTCCGCCAGGCGCACGCCTTCTTCCATCAACCGGTGCGCTTGCTGCAGTTGGTAGGCGCGCTCCAGCTCGGCCAGCTGTACAGGGCTGTTGACGCCGGCGACCTGCACCGCGTCAGTGATCTTGTGCCCAACAACCCCAACACCATCCGCCACCGCGAATTTCACGACATCGGTCAGGTAATACTCTTGTTGGGCGTTGCGGTTGTCCAGGCGCGCCAGCCAGGCCTTCAGCCGCGCAGCAGGCACCGCCATGATTCCGCTGTAAATCTCGGTGATGGCGCGCTGCGCTTCGCTGGCGTCTTTGTGCTCCACGATGGCCTGCACCGCGCCACTGGCGTCGCGCACAATCCGGCCATAACCGGCCGGGTTGCTTTGCTCCAACGTCAGCAAGGCTAGCTTGTCGCCGCCACTGGCCTCGATCAGGTGAAACAGCGTGTCCGACTGGGTCAAGGGCACATCACCGGACAAGACCACCACCACACCGTCATCCGGTAGTACCGGCGCAGCTTGCTGCACCGCATGCCCTGTGCCGAGCTGAGGCTCCTGCCGCACAAAATTCAAAGAAAAACCGGCGCTAGCCCCGGAAAAACCTGCGCAGGCTGCTTCAACTTCGATAGCACCATGCCCGGTGATCACCACTACGTGGCGGGCCTGCAAATCGGCAGCCGTGTCGACCACATGCTGCAACAGCGGCCGGCCAGCCAAACGCTGCAAGACCTTGGGGATTTTGCTACGCATGCGCGTGCCTTTGCCCGCCGCCATAATGACCACATCCACCGGTGCAGTAGACGATTCGACGTTTGCAAGAGGGGAACTGGAAGTCAAAGCCATGCCTTTATTGAAACCTGGAAAGTTAGCGCGCCTCTGGCGCAATGCCCGGCGCTGGTTCGCCATTATCGGGCTGCTGAGTGTCGCGGCGACTTTGACTGGCTGTGGAGCAGTCCGTTTGGCCTATAACAATGCGCCGGATTTGTCCTACTGGTGGCTGGATGGCTACCTTGACCTGGACAGCCCCCAAAGCCTCAAGCTGCGCAACGATCTGCAAGCGTTGCAAACTTGGCATCGAAAAGAAGAGCTCCCGCAGATCGCGGACATGCTCAAAAACCTGCAAGCGGCTGCCCCCAGCAACGTGACGGCTGAGCAGGTATGCCAGCTCTCTCGCTACCTGGAGACACGATTCCAGACCGTGGTGGAGCGCACCACGCCCACCGCACTGGCGATTGCACCGACGTTGACCCTTGCGCAGCTCGATCACCTTGCCCGTGCGTGGGACAAACGCAACCAAGAATGGCGGGAAGAGTGGATGGACGGCACCCCGCAAGACCGCCTGAATCGTCGGATGAAATCTGCACTCGATCGCACCGAGAGTTTCTACGGCCGCCTGAGCGACACCCAGAAACAAGCGCTGCGAGCTCAACTGGATGCCTCGGCGTTTGACGCAGCCACGCAATACAAAGAAACCATGCGCCGCCAAAAGGACATTTTGCAGACCTTGCGTGTACTGAAGGCCACACCCTCGACTGAACTGCAGCAGCAAGCCGAGGTGCGGGCGCTGCTGCTGCGCAGCACCCAATCACCCGACCCGGCGTTTCAGCAATACACCGAGCGGATCCGGAGCAACTTTTGTGAATCTGCCGCCGAGCTCCACAACGGCACCAGCCCGGCACAACGCCAAAAACTCCAGCAAACGTTGCAAGCTTACGAGGCGGATGTGCGCGTGCTCATGCAACGCTGATCCGCACGCCGCCGGGCCTCCTGGCCCACGGCATCAAACCGGCCAGACGACTCCGTGGTCGTTCAGGATGGCATCCAGGGGCATGTCATGGGGCTCCGGCTCGAAGTCATCGACAAACCCTGTGCCAAACCCCAGGCCCACGGTAAAGGGACGCGGGCTCAAGCTCGCCAGCATGCGGTCATAAAAGCCACCGCCATAACCCAAACGGTAGCCACCGGGCCCGTAGCCGACACAAGGCACAAACAGCAGGGTGGGCACGATCAGCTCGGTGTCTTTGGGCTTGGGAATGCC
>DAINNP010000007.1:0-7088 GCA_036735785.1 Rhodoferax sp.
CCACCAAGCGGCACGCCCACGTCATCCTGCCCCACGGCGCCAACGACCCGGCGGTCGACATCATCACCACCAAGGTGAAGACGCTCATCAAAGAGCTAGACCGCGGCTAAGCGCCCCGATATGGCCGAGCCGCTGGTTGCCCAATATGGCCCCGATGTGCCGCAGGCCATTGCGCGCATGGTCCGGGCAGTGCACCCGCGGTTTGACGCTGATGCCTTTTTGCACGACGCGCTGAGCGGCTATGAGGCCCTGGCCTTGATGCCGCGTGGCAAGCACATTGCCCGTGCGCTGCAGCGGCACTTGCCGCAAGACTATGCCGAGGCGCTGCCGATCTTGCTGGCGTCTGCAGAGCAGCCGCACGGGCGCAACCCGGACCTTTCGCTGGCATCGTTTTTGTACCTGCCCCACACGGCATTTGTGGCGGAATTCGGGCTGGGGCATTTTGAGTTGTCGATGCAGGCGCAACACGCGCTCACACAGCGCTTTACGGCAGAGTTCAGCATCCGCCCCTACTTGCAACACCACCAAGAGGCCACCCTCGAGCGGCTGATGGAATGGACGCGCGACCCCTCGGAGCATGTGCGCCGCTTGGTGTCGGAGGGCACTCGGCCGCGGCTGCCCTGGGCCTCGCGCTTGCCGGCGTTTCAACGTGACCCTACCCCGGTGCTGGCCCTGCTGGAGGCATTGAAAGACGACCCAGCCCTGTACGTGCGACGCTCAGTGGCCAACAACCTCAACGACATTGGCAAAGACCACCCAGCCCTGTTGGCCAACACGGCCCGCGCTTGGCTGCAAGGGGCCACACCTGAGCGGAGCTGGACCGTGCAACACGCACTGCGATCAGCAGTGAAACGCGGCGAAGCCGGTGCGCTAGCGGCACTGGGTTTTGGAGAGACGGCCAACGCAGTGGTGAGCCAGCCCGCCATCACGCCGCCGCAGGCAGTGATGGGCGGGTCGCTGAACGTGGCGTTTGATGTGACCAACACCACCGCATTACCCCAGCAGGTGCTGGTGGACTTTGCGGTGCACTACGTCAAGGCCAATGGCCAGGCGCGCGCCAAAGTGTTCAAGCTCAAAACGCTGGACCTGGCCCCGCACGAGACCCAAACGGTGGGCAAAAAGATATCGCTGGCCGATATGACCACCCGCAAACACTACCCCGGCCACCACCGGGTAGACGCCATCCTCAACGGCCGCTCCCAGCCGCTGGGCGCATTTGAGCTAACCATAGGCTGAATACGCAGACGCTGGGGCGCGATGCCGCGGCCCGGTTAGCTTGAAGCGGCGATCACAAAACCCAACGCCGCCCCCACCGCCGCCACTTGCGCGGCAATGCACTGCTCGGGGTTGGCGCGGGGGCTGTCGGGGTAGACCTCGGTGATGCTGGTGTAGCGCGCCCCGGTGATGCCGGTGCACAGGCCCCAGCCTTTCACGTCATAGGCAATCACACCGGGTGCCTCTAGCGGGGTGCCGATCAGGCCGCCCTCGGCGTCGGCAGGCGCAATGTGCGTGACCTGCTCCACAGCGCGCAGGATGGCCTGCTGGAATGCGGGCTGGGGGTTGGCGGTGTCGTCCACCAGATAGAACCCATCGGGAATCACGCACGGCTCAAACGGCTTGCCATCCCGCGCGGCCACGGCGGGGCGGTACTCGCTCTCGTCGGTATCGGTGGTTTCGTGCAGGTCGATGTGGGCGGCAAACTGCCCCAGCATCGGCGCCACCAGGCGCATCAGGGCCGCGCTCTCTTGGGCGGGGCTGTCTGCACGGAAGCTGCGGTTGGGGTCCAGCGCATCAAAGTTCCAGCGCTGGATGCGCTCATAGGCCCAGGGGCTCACGCAGGGCGCCACCAGCAGGTTCACCTGGCCGGCAAAGGCCGCAGCGTGGTCTGCTGCAAAGCGCAACGCACCATGCACACCACTGGTCTCGTAACCGTGCACCCCACCAGTGACCAGCACGGTGGGCAGAGCACTGCTCCAGCTCCGGCTGCGCAAGGCCATGAGGGGGAAGCGCTCTTCACCCAGCGCGGCATCGGTGTACACCACTTCACCATAGCACTCCACATCCCACTGCGCGCGCAACTGCTCTATCGCAGCCAGCACGTCGTCGGCGTAGCTGCGCTGGCGCACCTGGCGGGCGCGCCACTGTTGCACCTCGGCAGGGCCCCAAGGCTGGCCGGGGGTACCCAAGGGATAGAAACGGGAGAGGGTCATGTAAATGCTTTGGCTGTAAAACTTGTTTGCTACGATTTTAATAGCTACTAGCGCACGTTATTAGAGCGCCAGAGGGCTTTTTGATGCCCTAACCAAGGGTGGCACTGCCACCTGCATAGAATGCCCCGTGCGCTGCACTCCCGATGTGCTGCCCCCCCAATTTTCACCCCCTACAAGGACAACACCATGCCCAAACTGAAACTCAGCTACTTCGATATGCACGGTGGTCGCGCCGAACCTGTGCGCCTGGCCCTGCACATCGGTGGTGTGGCGTTTGACGACCATCGCTTTACCTTCCCTGAGTTTGCAGAGGTCCGCAAAGCCACCCCGTTCGGCCAAGTGCCCACGCTGGATGTGGATGGCACCCAGTTCACCCAAAGCGATGCGCTCTTGCGCTTTGCGGGCAAACTTGCCGGCCTGTACCCCACCGACCCGCTGCAGGCGCTGTACTGCGACGAAGTGACCTACGTGGTGGAAGAAGCCGGCGCCAAAATGGGCCCCACCTTCCGCATGAGCGGTGAAGAGCAAAAGGCAGCCCGCCTGGCGTTGGTCAACGGCTCCATGCCGGTGTACCTGGGCTGGTTGCAGCAGCGCCTGCAAGCCCAAGGCGGCGAGTTTTTTGCCGACGGCCGCCTCACCGTGGCGGACCTGAAAGTGTGGGTGGATGTGCGCGCCCTCAACTCCGGCCGCTTTGACCATGTGCCCACCGATTTGGTGGAGCGCGTGGCCCCTGCGCTGAACGCACACATGCAGCGCATTGGCGAGACACCGGCCATCAAGGCCTATTACGCACAGTTTGCAGCCAAGTAAGCATCGGATGCAGTTGATGGAGCGGCTCATGCCGCACTACCAGTTCAGCGAGAAACACCGCTTGCTCACCCAGGCCAGCCCTGCCGCCCTGATGGATGCGGTACTGCAGCCCGGCGTGAGCGAAGACCCGTGGGCGCGCCGATTCATCCAGCTACGCGAGCTGCCCGACCGGCTGCGTGGCGCCCTGGGCGGCAGTAGCCGCTTGAAAGACCAGCCCCCTTTCGGGATCGACAACTTCACGCTGCTCGGGCGTGATGGCGATGCTGAGGTGGCCCTAGGCCTGACAGGCCGGTTTTGGCAGGCCGACTACGGCCAGTTGCCAGTGGCAGGTGCCGACGGGTTTGCGGCATTTGCCAAGCCCGGCTGCGCCAAGCTGCTGCTGAACTTCAGCACCCAACCCGATGCCGGCGGCGGCACCTGGCTGCTGACCGAAACGCGGGTGTGGTGCACCGACCGTGCGGCCCTGCTGCGGTTCACCCCCTATTGGTACCTGATACGGCCGGTGAGCGGCTTGATCCGGCACCGGCTGCTGGCCCGCGTGCGCGATGCAGCGCTGGCCGCTGGCTGACCCGATGCCCCTCACCCTGCCCCGACTGGTGCTGCTGCTTTTAGTGGCGTACTGGGGCGCTATGGGTAGCCCGGCCCACAGCGAGGCGCCTTTGCCGGAAATATTTGTCGCTGGGCCGGTGGAGGCCGCAGACACCCACTCCGGCGGGTTTGCCACCACCGCGGGCGGCAACATCCCCGGCGCCTGGCGGCGCAGCGCGGCCACGCTGGAAGACATGATCCAAGAAGTGGCCGCCGCCAAAGCGGCAGGCAAGCCGCTGGTGCTGACCTACACGGGCAATGAAGATGCGCAGATCGCCCGGATCATTCAAGACCACACGGCGGATGCTTATCAAAACTGCCCCCGCCCGCACTGGCACGACCCCTACCGCGAGCTGCAAATCAAAGACTTTTCGCACGGGTTGACGATTCTGGGGGCCAACGGCTCATCGGCCAACTTTGGCATCACCCTGATCCGCAGCGACAACGTGGTGGTGCGCAACATGAAGATAGGCGCACTGGCCGGTGCCGCCCACGATGCCGACATGCTGCGGATTGACTCGTCCTCCAACATCTGGATTGACCACAACGAGTTATTTGCGGTCAACAACGAGTGCAAAGGCTCACCGGACGGGGACCTGACATTTGAGAGCGCCATCGACATCAAAAAAGACTCGCATCGCATCACGGTGTCTTACAACGACATCCACGACAGCAAAAAGGTGGGCCTGGATGGCTCGTCCAGCAGCGACATTGCCGGTGGCCGCGAAATCACCTACCACCACAACCTGTACCGCAACGTACATGCCCGCCTCCCACTGCAGCGCGGTGGCTGGACGCACCTGTACAACAACCTGTACAGCGGCATTACCGACTCCGGCATCAACGTGCGCCAAGCGGGCTATGCGCTCATAGAAAATAATTGGTTCGAAAACGCCAAAAACCCGGTGACCTGCCGTTACGACGCCGGCAACTGCGGCTGGTGGGAACTGCGTGGCAACAACACCCAGAGCGCTGCCGACAACGCCACCTACAACATCACCTGGACCCGTGGCCCCGGCTATCTCAATGCAGATACCTGGGCCAGCACCCGAGCATTCCCGCTGACCTTGCCCTACACCTACACGGCGCACGCACCTGAGTGCGTCAAAGCCCACCTGGCTGCGGTGGTGGGCGTGGGTAAAAACCTGGCCACCCTGCGCTGCCCCTGAAGGCCCGCGGGCGCGGGGCTACCCCGAAACCGAGTAACCCCACCGCATCGGGCTTATTGCCCCGGTGCCACACTCGCGCCCCTTGTTGTTACGTTTACAGGTTTTTGAACATGCTTTTCTCCCCCCTCCAAGTCGGCGCGCTGACACTGCCCAACCGTTTCGTCCTCGCGCCACTGACCCGCACCCGCGCGGGCATGGAGCACCTGCCCAATGATTTGATGGCCGAGTACTACGCCCAGCGCGCCAGCGGCGGCCTGCTGATCACCGAGTGCACCATGGTGACTGAGGGCACCTCTGCCTTTGTGGCCGAACCCGGTGTGTACTCCGCAGAACAAATCGCCGGCTGGAAGAAGACCACCGACGCAGTGCACGCCAAGGGCGGCCGCATATTTATGCAGATTTGGCACGCAGGCCGTGCAGCCCACCCCGACATCAACGGCGGTGCGCGCACCGTCTCCAGCAGCGCGCTGGCCATTGAGGGCGAGATCCACACGCCTGAAGGCAAAGTGCCCCACGTGGCGCCCCACGCCCTGACTGTGGAAGAAATCAAAGAGATCGTGGCTGCTTTTGCCCAAGGCGCCAAAAACGCGATGGCCGCCGGTTTTGACGGTGTGGAAGTGCACGGCGCCAACGGCTACCTGATCGACCAGTTTTTGCGCGACGGCTGCAACCAGCGCACCGACGCCTATGGCGGCTCGGTAGAAAACCGTGCGCGTTTCTTGTTGGAAGTGCTGACTGCAGTGAGCGATGCCATCGGCTCCGACCGCGTGGGCGTGCGCCTGTCGCCCCTGAACAGCTTCAACAGCATGATCGACAGCGACCCCGTGGGGCTGACTACCTTCTTGGCGGACAAGCTCAACAGCTTCAAGCTGGCTTACCTGCACATGATGCGTGCGGATTTCTTCGGCGTGCAAAAGGCCGACGTCATGTCGGTGGCGCGCGCGAACTACAAGGGCGTGCTGATCGGCAATATGGGCTACAGCGCTGAAGAGGCTGAGCAAGCGATCAAAGACGGAAAGCTGGATGCGGTGGCTTTCGGCAATGCCTACATTGCCAACCCGGACCTGCCGGAACGGGTGAAAGCGGGTGCGGCGCTGAACACGCCTGACAGCAGCACCTACTACACGCCCGGCGCCAAGGGCTACACCGATTACCCCCCGATGTAAGGGGAACCCTGCGCTCCACCCGGCCAGCACAGCCGGGGTGGGCGCGTGGGCCGCGAAGGCTTACAGGCCTTCGTGGCGGTCTGCAGCGGCAAACAGGTCCAGGGCAAAGTCGGGGTCCGACTTCTGGATGCTGGCCGCAAAAGTGCGCAGCTCTTCCGCCTGCTCCAGGCGGGTCTGGCCGGCACCGGATGCGCGGCCAAAAGCGGCTTGGCTCAAAGCCACCACCAGGTTTTTGCCGGCTACCCACAGCGCCTGCAAGGAGGCGCCCACAGTGGGTTGTGCATCGCGGGGCAGAGAAATGCTGTGAAGAGTCGTGCTGGCCATGGTGGGCTCCTTTAAATAAAAACAAGTGATGTTGCACTGCAGTATAGGGTTAACCCTAGACTTTATGCAAGGGTTAACCCTAGCAGCCTTTGTTTCTTAGGGTGAAACGCCTAAGCCCTGCGCCTCGGGCGCTTGAGTTTTGGCCCCGCGCCGCCAGCTAGCCTGCATGACCGAAGCACTCCATATCGTTTGCCCTCACTGCCACACCACCAACCGGGTGAAGGCAGACCACATGTCCAGTGCGCCCGACTGCGGCAGCTGCAAGGCCCCGTTGTTCACCAGCAAGCCGGTCGACTTGACCACCGCCTCTTTTGACAAGCATTTGCACCGCAGCCATATCCCACTGTTGGTGGATTTTTGGGCGCCGTGGTGCGGGCCTTGCCGGCAGATGGCGCCCGCCTATGCCGCGGCTGCCCGCCAGCTGGAGCCGCACATCCGGGTGGCCAAAGTGGATACCGAGGCCGAGCAGGCGCTGGGCGCCCGATTCCAGATCCGCAGCATTCCCACCCTTGCGCTGTTTGTGAACGGCCGCGAAGTCGCCCGCCAACCCGGGGCCATGGGGCAGGCCGATATCGTGCGTTGGGTGCAAATGCACTTGCCAGTGAAGTAGCCCGCCACGCTGGCGAGGCTGTGTATAGTGGCCGTTATGGGCTCACCACTTTTTCCCGGCGGAAGAACCTGTTGGCTGCGCATTGCAGTGAGCGCAGCTTTGACCCTGGGTACAAGCCTGAGCCACGCGGTGTGCTCGCGGGCCATCGTGGTGCCGGCGGCACCGACAGGCTTCAATGTCAAGGTGACTGATGAGGGGGTTTCCGGTGGTG
>DAINNP010000007.1:7188-20610 GCA_036735785.1 Rhodoferax sp.
ACGATCTTGCCGCCCACCCTGCTGCACTCGGCACTGCAAACTGCAGCCGACGTGGCGCAGAGTGGCGAATTTCGTTTCAGCCCGGTCATCGGGCTGCCCAAATCCCGCGTGGGGGCCTACCTTTCGCGCCAGACGCTGAGCCAGACCGATATGGATCTGTTGAGCAACGTGATGGTGAAAAGCGCGCGCGACGGCAACTTGCGCGCTGTTTTTGAAAAGTACTACCCGATAGAAGTGGTCGCCGCGGACATTGTGAACAATTAATTAATAGAAAAACTTACCCCAAGCGCCTGTGGGCTGTTGTGTGGATAAGCGTGTTCACAAGCCGCGAAATCCGCGCCAGCATTGGCTTTGACAAGCCTGCCCAAAAATGAGGCAGCGCGTAGGGTATTGTTTTTAAAGGCAAAAAGCTGTGGTATGGGGAAACCGGCTGTCAGGACCCCAAGGAGCTACAACCCCCGATGAGGTAACCTCGCCGCCTCACTGAACGACAAACACAAGGACTTTTCCATGAAAAAACTCAACGTCACCATCAAGCTGGAAATGTCGGTACCCGATGACTGGGCACTGGTAGAAACTTCTGAAGGCACCCCGGTGCTGAGCCTGCCCAACGGCCAGTTTTTGGACATCGCCATCGAGCCTTTGTTCGCAGCAGACCCCGAAGACACCTGGAGCAGCACCGAGAGCGAAGACGAACTCAACGACATTCTCGACATGGTCGAGAGCGAAGAAGTCAGCTACGAGTTTGTGACCCACTAAGCCACGCTCCATGGCGCAACCCGACCACAGCCCGTCTGCCGAACGCAACAAGCACCCGATTCTGGAAGTGCTGCAAACCCTGCTGCCTGCCAGTGGCCGGGCGCTGGAGATTGCCTCGGGCACCGGGCAGCATGTGGTGTGGTTTGCGCAGCACCTGCCGCAGTGGGCCTGGCAGCCCACCGAGGTGCACCGCGGCGCGCTCTACAACATCGAGGTGCGCGCCACCGAGGCGGATTTGGCCAATATCGAAGTGGCCCAGCAGCTCGATGTCTGTCGCGAGCCGTGGTTTGCCGAGGGCGCCACATGGGCGGGGCCGTATGACCTGGTGTTGTGCATCAACATGCTGCACATTGCGCCGTGGGCCGCGTGCGCAGCCCTGATGCGGGGTGCCGCCGCCTGCCTGGCGCCCGGCGGGGTGCTGGTGACCTACGGGCCTTACTTTGAGGCCGGCGTGCCGCCTACCCAGAGCAATCTCGAATTCGATGCCAGCCTGCGAGCGCATGACCCGAGTTTTGGCATACGCCAATTGGCCGATGTGGCAGCCGTTGCGGCGCAAGCCGGCCTGCAGCTACAAGCCCGCCACGCCCTACCAGCCAACAACCTGTTGCTGGTGTGGGGCCGGCCAGCAAACCCTGCGGCCTAAAGCCCGAGCGCGTTAAACACCCGGATGGCGGCGTAGGCGTCGTTGGCTGCATAGACCAGCTGCGACTCTGTGAGCCGGGGCGCCGCCCAGTTGCTGGTGGCAGCTTTTTTGCTCTTGATGAAGCGCTGCCCAAACAACACTGCCACGGCGCCTTTGACCCCCATGTCTTTGCGGTAGCCACGTTCGCGGAACACCACATTGAGCTCCAACACGCCCACCGGCTCTACCCCCAGCTTGTGAAGAATGCGCTTGCGATCATCACCCAGGCCAAAACCGGCCTTGGCAATACCGGGCAGCGCCATGAGCTCGGCAGCGACCGCGCGGCACTCGGGGTCGTGCAGCTGAAACACCCAGGCCCGCTCAGGCGTGGAGAGTTGCAACACATGGGGTCCGTCGGAGACTTCGCCCACTTTGAAGGTGGGTTTGGACTCGGTATCAAAGCCCCAGGCGCGGGCTTGGCGCAGAGTGGCCAAGGCAGCATGGGCTTGAGCGCCCTCGTTCACCAAGGTGATGCGATCCAGGCCCAGACGGGTAAATTCAGGCAGCAAGGCAATGGCGTCTTTGTGGGGGGTGGCGTGCTGTTCGCGGGGGGTTTGTTGCATGGGGCGTATCATCGCCCACCTGCCACTGGTTGGCCTCACAGTTTTGCCCGCAGCCCACATAGCGGCGCGGCGCACAAGGATTTCCCCATGAAAAAGACATTCCCCCTCCACGTTGAAGGCAAGCACCCCGATCGCCTGTTGGACGCCACCAAACACGAAATCCGCAAATACATGAAGCGCGAACGCAACCGCGCGCTGCCCGTGGGCGTAGATTTTTGGGACTTTGATTGCCGCTTCGGCGCTACCGAGCAAACCGCCGTAGTGGCCCATCCGGCCGAGTTGATCGGCCTGATCGACGCCGCAGCCAAAGAAGGCGGTACCCAGTTCTATATTGAAATTCTGGCCAAGCACGGGGTGCGCAAGCCGCGCGACCCGTCGGCAGGCGCCACGATTGCCAACTTTTTGGAAGAGTAAGGTCGGGGCTAGCACACTCAGCGAGCCCATTCACCTCGCGCGGGGCAAATAAAATTGAAAAAAACTTACCCCTGTCGCCTGTGGGTTGCTGTGTGGATAAGCGTGTTCACAAGCCGCGAAATCCGCGCCAGGCTTAGCTTTCAACACGACGCCTAAAAAATAGGCAGTCTCACAACCCCGTTTTTTGCGGGGGTTTTTTATGCTAGAGCGCTACTGCGGCTTAGCGGTGTGGGTTTGCCCCTTGCCCGCAGACTTGGCGGCGTACATGGCGCTGTCCGCTGCCAGCATGAGAGATTTCAAATCTGACCCGTGATGCGGGTACATGGCAAGGCCAATGCTCACACCCAAGGGCACACTCACTCCGTAATACGGCTGGCACAGGGCATGCACCAAGCGGTCGGCCGTCTGCAGGGCATCGGCTTGGCTCACCCCGTCGAGCAACACAATGAACTCATCCCCACCGATGCGGGCCGCGACATCAGACGCCCGGACGGTGTAGCCGATGCGCTGCGCCACAGTTTTGAGCACTTCATCGCCCACCGAGTGACCCAGCGTGTCGTTGACCTTTTTAAAACCATCGAGGTCCAGCGCCAGGAGCGCCAATTCACCGTGGTTTCGCCGCGCACTCAGGATGCTGCGCTGCGCCAGTTCATCAAACAGCAGGCGGTTGGGTAGCTCGGTCAAAGCGTCGTGTTGGGCAAAAAACTGGACTTTGCGCATCGCATCCGCCGCTTGGAGCATGGCTGTACCAACAGCTTGGGCCTCTTGCAACTCCAGACTGGGAGGGCTCACATCCTCACCCCTCCCGAGGGCAAGCGCCGCATCATTGAGCTGCTGAACCGATGACATCACTTTGGCCCCTGCCCGCCGCGCCAGCCAAAAACCTAAAGCCAATGCCGATAGCAGTCCGCCGACCACTTGGGCAAGTTTGACAAACAAGTTGTCGTAAAGGCTACTCTGAGGTGCCGCAGCCACTAGCGTCCAGCCCCAGCGCTCTGAGGTGCTGAACCCGGTGAATGCTGGCACATTGTCTTTGGTCACCGACTCCAAAAATCCGGATGAATTGCCGTCCATGGCCTGCTGCACCCTGAGCCCGACCTGCTGGCCAATGAATTTCAAGGGGTCACGCGAACGGCCCACGATCGTGCGGCTACGGTCCAGCACCGCGATGAGCCAGCCGTCCGGCAGCGGGCGCTGGGCAATAAGGCGGTTGATGTAATCGGGCGTCAAGCCCATGTTCAGGCTGTAAACGACCTTGTCGTTGACCACGACAGGCACCCCGACAGCGATGATGTGCGCTTGCGTCGTTACGCCTTTAAACAGATCGGTGAGTACCGTCTCGCGCTGAGCAAACACCTGCTGGAGCTGAGCAGGTGTGCCGGTTTTAGGCAAGGCTGCGCCAAAGGGGAACAAGGTGTTGAGGACTTGCAGGCCATTTTCATCCGTCAAGACATAGTTGACCGCCACACCGGGTGCCCGAATGTTGTTGGAGGCGTACTGATGAAAGCCTTTGAGATCGCCCTTGATCAACTCGGGCGCGGTAGCCATGGCCTTGAGTCCCGACTCGATGGCCGCGAACTCCCGCTCGAGCTCGGCCTGATTGGCGCGGGCTAACAACATGGTCTGCTGCTCGAACCCCTCCCGTTGCAACTGATAGTTGCTGTAAGCCAGCCAAGCGCAAATCAACACCGTTGGCAGCACACTGAAGATGACCAGCATCCGCAGTGAGCGCCGCAATGACACACTGCGCCGCAAACGAATCCGGTTTGGCATGTGTTGGCCGTCCCGCGTTGTAGTTAATCGTTTTCCCCTGTCGGCACTATGGCAGAGGATGCTTATCGGAACAACTGCAAGTAAAAAAACTTACCCCATTCCCGTGTGGGCCACGCTGTGGATAACCCTAGGCACAAGCCGCCAAATCCGCGCCAGCATTGGGCCGCAACACGATGCCTATTTTTTAGGCAATTTAAAATGACGCGGAGAAGAAAAAACGACGTTTTGTCAATGAGGGAAAGTTTTGTGGTAGTACTTGCGGCGAATCGGTGTAGACGTGAAAAGCAATGGCCTTGAGGCCCGAATTACCCCTCAAAACTGTGCGCCACTCTGTGGATAACTTTGTTTACAACCGACAAAACCCGCACAAACAGGGGCTTTGGCACCGTTGCCTGTAAAGTAGTCACTGCGGGAACCAATGCCGCTTTTCACGACTCTACCCGCACTAAAACTTTTACACGCTGCTACAACATGACCATCAAGTCCCTCTCGTCTTCCGCCCTCGCTTCGCCTTCACTGCCCCAGCGCAGCCGCCTGCACCTGCTGGCACTGCCCGCCTTGTTGGGCTTGGGCGGTCTGGCCGGTTGTGGCGACAAGAAAGACGAGACGGCAGCGCCCGCTGCCAAATCCACGGCACTGAGCCCTGCACAGGCCTACGACAAGATTGCAGCCGAGGGCAAAGGCTTTACCGTGGGCGCACTCATGGCGGCCAACCCGGCTTATGTGCTGTTTGACCCCCAGTGCCCGCATTGCGGCCATTTGTGGACAGCGTCGCAAGCGTTGCTGCCCAAGGCCAAGTTTGTCTGGATCCCGGTGTCGTTTATCAACGGCAAGAGCGCTCCGCAGGGCGCTGCGATATTGACCGCTACCAATCCTGCCGAGTTCATGGCCGCACACGAGGCCTCGCTGCTCGCCGGCAGTGGCGGCACCCCGTTGCCGGCGTCAGTGCCGCCGGAGGTGGAAGCCATCATCAAGGCCAACACGGTGTTGTTCAATGACCTGGCTGCCGAATCGGTGCCCTACATGGTGGCCAAGAATGTCAAAACCGGCCAAGTGGTCGCCAATGCGGGTGCCATGCAAACGGCAGCGTTGGCTGAGTTTTTGGGTGTGAACTAAGCGCTACAGCACCGCATAGCGGCCCGGGCGGTGGTTGACCGCAATAAACAGGTTCATGACCACCGCCGCCAACACCGAATAGGCGACCCGCACCGGGTCGACCACGGTGAGTGCCAGCAGCACGATGGTGCAGTCCATGCCCATTTGCACCATGCCGGCCCGCCAACCGCGTGAACGCTGCAGGTACAGCGACACAATGGTGGCGCCCCCCAAACTGGCCCGGTGCCGCGCCAGAAACAAGCACCCCGACCCCAGCAGCAGCCCGCCCAACACCGCGGCATAGGCCGGGTGCAGCCGCTCGATGGCAAACAAGCGCGGCGACCACTCAGCCATGGCAGACAAAAAACTGATGGCCACAAAGGTTTTGATGGTGAACTCGCGGCCCATGCGCTGCCAGGCGAACCAGTAAAACGGCAGGTTGATCAAAAAGAACAGCTTGCCCAAGCTGACGCCGGTCGCGTAGTGCAGCACAAACGCCGCCCCCGCAGTGCCGCCGGTCAGCAGCCCCGCCTGGCCGAACAAAATCAGCGCCAGGCTCACGAACAAGGTTCCGGTAAAGATGGCCTGCGCATCCTCAAACCAGGTGTGCTGCTGCACCGCCCCCTGCAATGCGGAAGGCAGCTCAACCGGCCCGCGCAGGGGCTTTTCTGGGGCGTTGGGGGGTGTGGAGGTCGACATAGGCCTTACGGAGCAAGCATTGTGCCGTGCCGGTCCGTGGCATGTTGACACGCTGCTTACCAGGCCACCCGCTCACCAGCTGGAAGGGTCCACCTTGAAGTAGCCCTGCAACTCGCGGTAGAGCGCGGCGTCGTAGCTGCGCAAGGCCGCACCTTGCTCAAAAAAAGCTTCGGTGGCGACCGAGAAAAACTCCGCCGGGTCTTGCGCGCCATAGTGGTCTAGCAGCACCTGTTCGTGCATAAAGGCCTCGCCTTGCAGTCGCTCGTAGGCGGCGGTGAACACCGCCTTCCAGCGGGCGGGGTGGTGATCCGCATCACCGGGCAGTGGCAATGGTGCGCCGATCGCCTGGCCGTTTTCCTGATCCAGCTGGTGGGCAAATTCATGGATGACGACGTTGCGGCCATCGTGCGCATCGGCAGCGCCTTGGAGCACGTCTTGCCACGACAGGATGACCTGCCCTTCCGACCAGCTTTCGCCGGCCAAAGAGCGTTGCTCTGCGTGGTGCACACCCGCCGCATCGGTGTGCTTGCGCTGCACGACAAAAGCAGCCGGGTACAGCAGTATCTGGCGCACTCCGGCAAAGTAGTCCGCCGGCAGCCCGCGGGTGCGGTTAAGCAGCAACAGGCAGGCATTGGCGGCGACCACGACCCGCATTTCCTCAGTCACCTGCAAACCATCGCAACCGATAAAGGTTTTTTCGGCCACAAAAACCTGGATGTGCTTTTTGAGCTGCAGCTGCAGGTCTGCCGGCAAACGGGCAAACAAGGGAACGCGCTTGCGCAGGTGTTTGCGCCACCCGGGCGGGAAGGGTTGCTGCTGCAGGCGCCCGCGGCGCCAGCGCATCCAGCGCGGATACCCCAACAGCCCGATCAGCAGCACCAACGCTGCAAGACAAAAAATCAAAAAGGCCACAAGCTCTCCGTCAGCAGCGTTGCAATAGCCGAGTAACTGGAGCCCTCGCAGCCTTTTTCAAGTGCGCCCGTCGGGGCGCAGCGTCGTTTGCGAGGCGGGTTACCCAAGGTCTCAGCCGTTTGCACGATACCGCTCACGAGGCTGACGTCTTCCACAAAACGCACATCAAGTGCCACTGCAACCCCCTCGCGGCACAGGGCATCCACATGCGCATGGGCCTGTGCGGGAATGCGGCGCGATACACTGCTTTGAACATACAAAGGAGCGTAGACATGCTGCGACTCTTCAAAGCACTCGCCGTCGTTGGCATATCACTTACCGTGTGGCTGCAGCCTGCTGCTGGAGCAACAGCGCCCATGCAATACACCTATCCGCCCCCCGAGAGCGGGTCAGATGTGCGCATGCAGTTTTACTGGGATGTATTGCAGCTCGCTCTCGAAGAAACGAGCCCCAAATGGGGGCCGTTTCAGATGCAGCAAGCCCCCAAAGTGATGACGCCCGCGCGCGCGGAAATGCAGCTGAGCAATAGCCAGGATATTTCCGTCATGGCCCGCGCCACCAGCCAGGAACGAGAGCGCAAGCTCTTGCCCATTCGCCTCCCCTTGGACAAGGGCCTGACAGGCTACCGCCTGTTTTTAATCAAAGAGGTGAATCAACCAGCCTTCAGCGGGATTCGCAGCACGCTGGAGTTGCGGCAGTTCTCGATCGGCCAGGCCGCCAACTGGATCGATGTAGATATATTGCGCAACGCCGGACTGGAGGTGGTCACCGCCCCGACTTATGAAAGCCTGTTCCCCATGTTGAGCGCGGGACGGTACGACTTGTTTTCGCGGGGCGTAAACGAAATCAGCGCGGAACTGGCCTCCAATATTGGCAGCTACCCCGACCTCGCGGTGGAAAGAAAGCTGCTGCTCTACTACCCCCTGCCCCGCTACTTTTTCTTCACCCGCTCGCCCGAAGGTGAAAAACTGGCCCAGCGGGTCGAAGAAGGCTTGCGACTATTGATGCGCAATGGCAAGTTCCAAAAGCGCTATCTGGTCTTCAAGAAAAGCATCCTCGCGGACCTGAGTCTTTCGGGCCGGCGGGTGATCCGCATCTCCAACCCCACGCTCTCTCCCGAGACGCCTTTGGCAGACAAAGAGTTGTGGGACACCCTGGAAGCCGAGCTCCGCTGAGCCCGGCCACCACCACGGGCAAGAACAAAGGCAGATTCTCTGACGGTAGTGCCTGGGGTTTCACGTTGCGCGCAGCAGCAGACGCCGCGCGCGGCACCGGGGCGTTATAGCCGGGGTAAGTTCCGGACCGAGGGAATGAAGTTGGCATACAACAAAAATGCTATCGAATTGATAGCAATTGGCGTATGCAAAAAGTGGGCTACCGCCTTGTTTGAGCCTTAATCAGCCTCTGACTCTGGTGCAGCGCCTTTGCCGGCAGCCGCTTCTCGCTCGTCGCTGTGGCGGGGCTGCGCCGGGCGCTTGACCTTTTTGAGGCGGATCAGCCGGGCCATTTCGATGGCGTCTTTTTTCATCTGGCGCTCGGCGTCGATCTGCTTGCCCTCGGCCAGCAATTGGGCAAATTGCTCCGGGGTCTCCAGGGTGATGCGGCCCAGCACCGCGCTACGGAAGTCGTGGATCACGATCTCGGCGGCTTTGTTGAGGTTGATGCGCCCGCCCGACTGCAAGGCCCCGCGCTTGCGGCCGATGGCATCCAGCAGCTGCTCGTCGGTTTGCTCAGCCACGCCGGTGAGCTTGTAGCGCGCTTCCAGTGTGGCGGGATAGTGCTGGCGCAGGTAGTCCAGCAGCTCGAGGGCCACCTCTTCTTCATCGAATGCGTTTTTGCCGATGGCGCCGCTGGCCGCCAGGTTGTAGCCGCTCTTGGCCACGATGATGCGGGGCCACAGCACACCGGGGGTGTCGTAGAGATAAAAGTCGTCCGCGATGGTGATGCGCTGCTCGATCTTGGTGACGCCGGCCTCGTCGCCGGTTTTGGCGGCACGCTTGCCCTTGAGGGTGTTGATCAGCGTGGACTTGCCCACGTTGGGAATGCCGCAAATCAGCACCCGCATCGGCTTGGCCATGCCGCCCCGGTTGGGGGCCAGCTCGTGGCAGGCGGCCACCAGCGCCTTGGCGGGGGTGGTCATGCTCGCATCCAGCGGCAGCGCGCGTACGCCGGGCATGGCGTTGTAGTGCGCCAACCAGAGCGCAGTGCGCTCGGGGTCGGCCAGGTCTTGTTTGTTGAGCACTTTGAGCGCGGGCTTGCCTGCGGTGAGCTCGGCGAGCATGGGGTTGGCGCTGGAGCCGGGCAAGCGGGAGTCCAGCAGTTCAATCACCACATCGATCTCTTTGATGCGCTCTTGAATCGCCTTGCGGGTCAGGTGCATATGCCCCGGGAACCACTGAATTGCCATGCCGTGTGTCTTTCTGCCTGTCGCTAAACCCTGCATTGTCCCGTATGTGGCCGCCAACCGCCGCCTAGACAGACGCCCCTAGGAAACAGGCGGTATTTAAGGTGCCTTCACTAGGGGGGATCTTGAGAATCCAAGTATTCCCTCACGATTTCACTTTGCAGGAGCTGCACATGCGCACGACCACCCTTACCCTCGCCACCAACGACCTGATCACCACCTACGGCAACACCGCCAAAAACGTGATCAATGCCTACCGCGTCGGCAATGCCCGCGCCGCCAGCTACGTTGAAAAAACCTGGTCTGCCGCTGTGCAAAAAGCCGGCAAGCGCATCAGCGGCGAAGTTCGCCGCAACGCCCTCAACGCCCAGAAAAAGCTCACTGGCTACTACGTGCAAGGCGTGACCTTTACCACCGACGGTGCAGACGCTGCGGTAGACAAAGCCGTCGAGCTGGCCGGCAAGAGCCTGGAACAAGTGGCAGTGAACGCCACCCGTTTTGAGCAAACCACCGGCCTGAGCACACTGGGTACCGTGGCCAACGCCGCAGTGCCTGCCGTCGTGGCTGTGAACAAAGTGGCCGCCAAGCTGGAAGCCAAGAGCAGCGACCTGGCGATCCGCCTGGCCGGCTCGAAAGTCAAAGCCAAGGCTGCAGGCGCCAAGCGCGTGGTGAAAAAGGCGGTGCGCAAGGCCGCCCCCCGCGTGCGTAAAGCCGCTGCTGCTGTAGAAGCAGCAGTCGCGGTTTAAGCCGCTGCTATGCTGCGGCGCCCTGCCAACAAGCGGTGGGGTGCCAAAAACTCTTTGAGGTAGACATCAAACGGCATGGTGTCTGCCGCCTCGATGGCGCGCTGGTCGCTCCACGACACCGCGGACTCTTGCTCAAAAAGTGCCTGCTGCGCAGCAGGCAAGGCCTGCGCCAGCATGGCATCCCGCGTGCGGTTGCTTTGCGCCAACACGAAGGCCGAAAACGAACCCCCATGGTCTTTTTGCATCGCCTGCAACACCCGGGCGGATGGCAGGGTATCCGGCTGATCCAGCCCCACTGTGGCCGCTTGCAATGCAGCGGTGTACAGCGTGTTGCCATGGGCCGCATCCAGCGCCTGCGCAAAAGGCTGCATCTGGGCCAAGAGATCGCGCCCCCAATCGACCAGCGTCACCGGCTGCCCGTCGCGCTGCAATAGCAAACCGGGTTGGCGGCCTCGCTCAGCCACGTCTTGTTGGTTGCGCGCCAGCGCTGTGATCTCGGCGGGAGAATCGTCCGGGCTGGCGGTGCCCAGGCTGTGCAGCAAAAACACATCAATAAAACGCATGGTGCTGCTGTTGATGCCCACCAGCTCAAAGGGATCGAGGTCCATCAGCCGCACTTCCACATATTCGACGCCGCGCTCGCGCAGCGCGTGCAGCGGCCGCTCGCCCGGGAAGGTGACCCGCTTGGGGCGAATGGTGCCGTAAAACTCGTTTTCGATTTGCAGCAGGCTGGTCCCCAGCTGGCGGTAGGCCCCGTCAGGGCCTTGCACGCCAATGGCCTCATAGGCCGGGTAAGCCTGGGTCAGAGCGCCTTGCAAAGAGTGACCGTAGCCCTCCAGGCTGTTGTAGCTCACCGCGAGCGACGATTGCGCGTCGCTCTGGTAGCCCAGCCGCCCCATGCGCAGCGAAGTGGCATAGGGCAAATACATGGTGCCTTCGCTCAAGGGCTGCAGCTGGTGCTGGCGGCCGGCCACAAAGGTAGAGCACACCGCCGGCGAGGCGCCAAACAAATACAACAACAAAAACGCATGGCGCCGGAAATTGCGGATCAACCCGAAATACGCTTCGCTGGACACATCCGGCATCGACCAGTTGTAGTGAATGCCCGAGATGGTTTGCATGCGCCGGCCATAGCGGTTGCCCAAGCCCATGCGGTACACGGTTTTGGAGCGGCCCACATTCGAGGTGCCATATTGGCCTAGCGGAATCGCATCGTCATCCGGCAAACAACATGGCATGCTCGACACCCACAGCCGCTCTTCGCCCATGCTCTGCAGGGTAAAGCGCTGCACATCGGTGAGCTCTTGCAGGCAGTCTTCAGGCTGGGCATGCACACCGGTGATGAGCTCCACCTGCGACTCACTGAAGTCGGTGGTGATGTGCGGATGCGTCAGGGCCGAGCCCATGGCCGTGGGGTGTGGCGTCATCGCCAAACTGCCGCTGGGGAGTGCGCGCAGGCTTTCTTTTTCGAGCCCGCGGCGGATCCCGCGGAGCCGTTCGGGAGTCAGGGCGCTGAAGGCCTCTTGTGTGTTATCCATGACCAAAGGCCCTTCAGAAATCAAACGGGGGGCAAAGGTACCACAGGCGCATGAAACGTGCAGAGCAGCGGTTTCCCCTAAGCATCACGGCTTAGATAGCGTTGTTTCCCGCCATTTCAAGGCTTTGCGCTTTGGCACAAACATGAATAATGGCGCTATGGGTGTCACCGAAATCATCATCTGGTCCTGCTTGCTCGGGGGCTTGCTGACCTTGAGCTGCGGGGCAGTGGGTGAAATTTTGAGCGACAACAACCCGGGTGCCTGGCGGGCCCTGTCTTATGTGCTTATGCTCGGTGGCTCCGGCGTGGTCGGCAGCGGCCTGCCTTTGGCCTTGTTCCCCGACCTCACCCCCCAAACACTGCAAACGGTACAGAGCATCATTACCCCCCTCAGTGGTGCGCTGGTGCTGTGGTACCTGGGCGTCTGGCTGGGCGTGGCGCTGGTCGACCGGATGCTCTACGTCACTATCAACTGGGGCGCTGCAGCCATGGTGAGCGTGGCCGCCCTGCAGGCGTTCATTGGCCTGGGGCTTATCAGCACCGGCAGCCTCAACCCCTTGTGGATTTCTGCGGTGGTGTGCACCACCGGTGTCTTGTTTGCACTGCATGCCAGTGTGCGGGCCTACCGGCTGGGCGACGACCTGGCCCGCTGGATGGCGGTGGCGTGCGGCTTTCTGGCGGTGATGGTGGTCGGGCTCTACACCTGCGCGCTGTGGCCTACGGCTATTCCGGTCGGTGGCAAAGCTGTGATTGCACTGTGCGCGCTGGTTCATTTTTTGATGGGTATCCGCTTGTCCATGCGGCGCACCCAGGCCAACAGCCGGCTCAAGCGGCGCGCCAGCGACACCGTGGGTTTTGACCGTGCTACCGGTCTGCCGGCTGGCTCGGTGTTGCTCACCAAGGTGGGCGATGCTCTTTGGCGGGCTGAGCGCGCGGGCGTGGGCTGTGCGGTGGTGGCGCTGCATTTGCGGAATTTGTATTCCATGAGCGAGTCGGCCGGACACGCCATTGACCAGCAGATACTGACCGCCGTGGCAGCCCGCGTGCGCAGAGCAGTGGGTTTTCGATATGTGGTGGGCCTGTACCACCCGCGCTGCTTTGTGATAGTGATTACCCATGCCAACAGGCCGCAAGAGGTGGATCGCATGGTGTTTCGACTGAACGCGCTGCTATCGCGTCGATTGCTCTTGAGCGATCCGCAAGCGGGCGGGCACCACTTCCAACCGGTATTCGGCTTGGGTGTTTCGCACTGGGTGCCCGGCAGCTCGACGGCACAGCAAGTGCTCGACGATACCGAGCAGCGCGCCTTGGCGCAGGTGCAAGCAGAGTCACCGCGCGAGGCGGCGTCCACCAGCTCTGCGAGCTTGACCGCCGCCAGCCCGCTGAGCTAAGGCCGGCGGACCGGCCGGCTGTTAACCGGCCAAGTGAGACAAGGCGCGGGTCACCTCTTGGCTACCTTGCGCAGCGCCGCTCTCCGGCACCATGTCGCCCGCGCGGGCCAGCACTTGGCGCAGGTTAGCGGCCAGGGTTTCAGGCGCTTGCGCATCCAACCCGATCCACGCGCCTTGCGTGAGCGTGATGTGCGCGGCTTCCACGCTGCCAGCACCGGCGCACAGCGTGGTGCGGGTGGGCGCGTCTTCAGACACCAGCACCAGCATGGCGGGCACCACGGCTTCGGGCTTGAGGGCGGCCAGCACTTGGGGCGGCATCAGGCCTTCGGTCATGCGGGTGGCGGCAGTGGGCGCCAGGCTGTTGACGTGGATGTTGTTTTTGGCGCCTTCCAGCGCCAGCGTTTGCATCAGGCCCACCAGCGCCAGCTTGGCCGCGCCGTAGTTGCT
>DAINNP010000008.1:0-3563 GCA_036735785.1 Rhodoferax sp.
CTGGCTTGCATGGTGCGGGTGAGGCTGTGGTGCAGGCCGCGGCGCTCGCAGATCAGGCGCAGGCCGGTGAGTACTTTGGCCTCCAGTGCATCGCGCTGCGCATCCGACGGAGCACGCAAATCCAGCGAAAAGGTGCAGCGCCCCGGCACCACATTGATGGAGCCATGGGGCACTTGCAGCTGCCCCACGGTGCCTACCGAGTCACCATCTTGGGTGGCGCAGTGTTCGACCAGCAAAATCAGCTCGGCCACCGCAGCGGCGGCATCGCGGCGCTGGCCCATGGGCGTGGTGCCTGCGTGGCTGGCCATGCCTGTGATCTCGCCTACATAGCGCACGCTGGCGTTGATGGAGGTGACCACGCCCAACGGAATGTCCAGCGCGTTGAGCACCGGGCCTTGTTCGATATGGACCTCCACAAAGCCTTGGTAATCGGCAGGGTTGCGGCGGATGGCGCCAATAGCATTCACGTCAAACCCGGCTTTCGCCATGGCGCCGCGCATGGAAATACCATCTGCATCCGTCTGGTCCAGCCAGGCGGGGTCGAAGTCGCCGGTGAGTGCGCCCGATCCCAAAAAGGTGGCTTTGTAGCGCTGGCCTTCTTCTTCGGCAAAGGCCACTACTTCCAGCGCATAGGGCAGGCGCTGGCCTTGGGCCTTGAGCGCTTGCACACAGGCGAGTGGCACGTAGATGCCCAGCCGGCCGTCGTACTTGCCACCGTTGCGCACGGTGTCATAGTGGCTGCCGGTCAGCAGGGTTTTGGATGAAATAGGGCTCTGGCGCTCGTCGGATGTGCGCGGGTAGCTATTACTTTCATAGCGCCCCACCACATTGCCCACCGCATCGATGGTGGCGCTGTCGCAGCCGGCGGCCAGCATATCGGCTTGAATCTGGCGGGCGCAGGCCAAGTGCGCATCCGTGAGGTAGGTCACGGTGAGTTGGCCGGTGCCCACATAGGCTGCGTCAGTGTGTTGGGCCAGCGCCTCCTGCCAGTCCCACACCTGGTGGCCTTCTGTGGGGGAATAGCCAAACTTGTCGTTCAGACGGATCTCGGCTATGCGGTGCACATTGCGCAGGCACTCCGCCAGCTCAAAGTCTGGGTGACCTTGCACGCGGCGCTCCAGGGTGGCGATGATCTCCGCTTTGGAGAGGCCTGTGCCGCGCGGGCCGCGTACTGCAAGGATGAAGGGGAAGCCGAAGCGCGCGTTGTACTCCGCATTCAGGCGCTGAATTTTGTCGAACTCGGCCGGCGTGCAATGCGTGAGGCCGGCCTTGCTTTGCTCATTGGTGCTCTCGGCGGTGAGGCTTTGGTCCACCATCGCCTTGCCGGCCAGCTCGGGGTGAGCCCGCAAGAGCGCGAGCTGAGGCTCGCGCCCCGCTGCGGCCACCACTTGCACCATGCTGTGTTTGAAAGCGGCCAGCGACACAAAGGGCCGCTGTTGCAAGGCCGTTTCCACAATCCACGGAGAGTGCTCGTACAAGCCGTCGAGGCGTTGTGCAGCCTCCGGTAGTGGCAGGGTGTTGAGTTGATCTAGCGTCAAAAAGCTCATGGCTCAGCCTTGGTAAGGATGCGTAGCTTTCCAGTGCCGCGCAATGTCGATGCGTCGCGCCACCCACACGTTTTTGTGCTGAGTGATGTGGTCCAGAAAGCGCTGCAAGGCGGTGATGCGACCCGGGCGCCCCAGCAGGCGGCAATGCATGCCTATGCTCATCATCTTGGGGGCATTCAAGCCGTTGGGGTCCCCTTCGGCGTAGAGCGCGTCGAAGGTGTCCTTCATGTACTGAAAGAACGGGTCTGCGTGCGAGTATCCCTGGGGCAGGGCAAAGCGCATGTCGTTGCAATCCAGGGTGTAGGGCACGATGAGCTGGGGCACCACGTTGCCGTCGGTTTTTTGCACCTTCATCCAGAAGGGCAGGTCGTCGCCGTAGTAGTCGCTGTCGTACTCAAAGCCGCCGTAGTCGGCCACCAGGCGGCGGGTGCGCGGGCTGTCGCGGCCGGTGTACCAGCCCAAAGGTCTTTCACCAGTGAGCTTTTCGATGGCCGCCATGCCCAGCTGCATGTGTTCGCGCTCCTGCGCTTCGTCCATGTTCTGGTAGTGGATCCAGCGATGGCCATGGCAGGCAATCTCGTGGCCCAGCTCCACCAGGCGTCGGGTCAGCTCCGGGTAGCGCTCCAGCGCCATGCCGACACCGAACACCGTCAGAGGCAAGCCACGTTTTTCGAACTCGCGCAGGATGCGCCACACACCCGCGCGTGAGCCGTATTCGTAAATACCTTCCATGCTGATGTGGCGGTCCGGGTAGCTGGCGGGGTTGAACATTTCGGAGAGGAATTGTTCAGAGCCTGCGTCTCCGTGCAGCACGCTGTTTTCGCCGCCTTCTTCGTAGTTGAGGACGAATTGCACGGCCACGCGGGCCTGGCCGGGCCACTGGGCGTGGGGCACGTGTTCGCCATACCCCACCAGATCGCGGGGGTAGGCTTGGGTGGTGTCGTAGGTGTGATTCATGTCGATTCGTCAGGGGGCAAAGTCAGGCCGGCTTCTACGTGCTGAAGGTGCTCGTCCATCAAACGCAGGGCCAAAGTTTCATCGCGGGCTTCCAAAGCATCCACCAGAGCAGCATGCTCCTCATGCGAGTGGGCTGCTGAGTCGCTGGACTGGTACATCAGTGTGATCAGCGAACACCGCGAGAGCAGGTCCATCAGCATCAATGCCAGCACTTCATTGCCCAGCAACTGGGCCATGCGCACATGGAAGTCGCCCAGCAACTCGGTGCGGTTGCTGATGGTGCCGCCATGGACGGCATTTTGTTCTTCGGCAATGTGTTGGCGCAGGGCATCGATGCGTTCCGGGTTGGCCGCCGCGATGAATGCACGGACCATGCCGGCCTCCAGCATCCGGCGCACAGCAAACACCTGCCTCGCCTCGGTCACAGACGGCGCTGCCACAAAGGCACCACGCGCCGGCTCCATGTGGATCAGGCGATTGCGCGAAAGCTGGAACAAGGCCTGCCGGATCAGCGTGCGGGACACGCCGAACTGGTCCGCAAGCTTTTGCTCGGCCAGTTTGGCCCCGGGGGTGAGCTGGTGGTCCACGATGGCGGCGGTAATCGCCTCCACGATGAAACCGGTAGTGGTGGTCTCCATCAGGTCATGATACCGAGAATGACCAAAAGTGTATACACTTTGCTTTTTCAACAGAAGGGAAAGCGCCATGGGCTTGAGCACGCACGTACTGGACACCATGCACGGCACCCCCGCAGCGGGCATGTCGGTGGCGCTTTACACCACGCAAGGCGAGGTGGCGACGCTGGTGAAAAGCTTTGTATTGAATGCCGACGGCCGCAACCCGGACGGCCCGCTCTATGACAACGCAAGCCTGCAAAAAGGCACGTACAGGCTGGTGTTTGATGTGGCCGGCTATTTCAAGGCCCGCGGCGTGGCCCTGCCCGAGCCCAATTTTTTGAACCGCGTGGCGCTGGACTTTGGCGTAGCCCATACCGACCAGCATTACCACGTGCCTTTGCTGGTCAGCCCGTGGAGCTACTCCACCTACCGCGGTTCTTGA
>DAINNP010000008.1:3663-19193 GCA_036735785.1 Rhodoferax sp.
CCACGTGCCTTTGCTGGTCAGCCCGTGGAGCTACTCCACCTACCGCGGTTCTTGACCGGCTACATCTGGCCTTCGGTCAAGGTATCCAATTGAAAACGTCCGCTCTTGTGCCACAACCAGGTGTCCGTATAGGTGACACGGCCCATGCGCACCGGCGCGGGGTAGGGGGCGGCTGCACGTACCGAGCGCTCGATATCGGCCATGACCTCAGGGGCATGGCTGGGCGCGCGCATCCAGCGGATGTCAGTGACGTGACCTTTGCGGTCGATATCAACCTGCAATACGCCCACGGCGTAGAGCAGCGGAGGCATTTTTCCGCTGTAGATGCGCTTGGAGTTTTTGGAGTACAGGTGTCCGGCAGCGTCCTTGCGGTAATCGCGCGGCGTGGCCGCTTGGGATTGCAGTGCGGGTGGCGCTTCAGGAATCACCACCGGGGGAGCAGGTTGGGGGGTTACCACTGCAACCGGGGGCTTCTCGGGTTGCGGGGCAGGTGGAGCCACCGTGCAGGCGCTGAGGATCGCCAACACAGTCACGCTAAGCGCGAGGCGGGTGCTGCTCCAACGGGGTGCAGACACGAAATGGGTCAATGGGGGCATGGCGGATCTCCTTGTTTTTTGCGCCGTCGTACTGTGCAGCAAATTATGGAGTTGCGGAATATCGGAAGCCCTCAAAAGGTATCTGTTTGTGAGTAATTTGTCCGATTTATTGCGTGTGTTGCAGCAGCACCCGGTGGTGCTTGTCTCGGTAGTGGCGACACGGGGCTCTGTGCCGCGGGATGCCGGTGCCTGGATGGCGGTGTTGCCGACCAGGCTGTTGGGCACCATCGGCGGCGGCCGACTCGAGCTCGACGCCGAGGCCGCAGCGCGTGCGCTGCTGGAGGCCCATCATGCGGGTCAAACAGTGGCGCCTGTAGAGAAGCGCATGGGATTGGGCCCCAGTTTGGGCCAGTGCTGTGGCGGCGAGGTGCAGCTGCGCTATGAGTTGGTGCAAGCGGCGGATGCGCCCGCATTGCGCGATCGATTGGCCCCTGCCTTGTGGCCGGTGGGGCTGTTTGGCGGCGGCCATGTGGGGCAGGCGCTGGTACAGGTGTTGGCCCATCTGCCCTTTGAGGTGACCTGGGTGGACAGCCGCGATGGCGTGTTTCCTGAACAGGTGCCATCCAACGTGTGCTGCGAGCACTCGGAGCCAGTGCAGTCTGCAGTCGCGCACCTGCAGCCGGGCAGCCTTGTGCTGATCATGAGTTTCAGCCACGCAGAAGATCTGGACATCGTGGCCGCCTGCCTGTTGCGCCAACGGACCCGGGGCGATTTGCCGTACATCGGTCTGATTGGCAGCCGGACCAAATGGGCGGTGTTCAGCCATCGCCTGGCTGAGCGCGGCTTTAGCGCGGCTGAACTGGCGCATGTCACTTGCCCCATTGGCGTGCCGGTGGTCAAGGACAAGCGGCCTGAAATTATTGCGGTCGCTGTGGCGGCCCAACTCTTGCAAGTGGTAGACCCGGCGGAGCCTGATGCGGCCGCGGGCGCTGCCGGACGATTGGAAACCTGAGGAGAACACCGGATGGAAAGCTATTTACTTGATTGGGCCAACTTGCTGTTGCGCTGGGTGCACGTCATTACCGCGATTGCCTGGATCGGTTCATCCTTCTATTTTGTGTTTCTCGACAGCAGCCTGACGCCGCCCGAAGACGACGACCTCAAGAAACAAGGGGTGAGCGGCGAGCTATGGGCGGTGCACGGTGGCGGTTTCTATCACCCGGTCAAATTCGCCGGGGCGCCGCCCAAGTTGCCGGGCAACCTGCATTGGTTTTACTGGGAGAGCTACAGCACCTGGCTCACGGGCTTTGCTTTGTTCACGGTGTCGTATCTGTGGAGCGCAGGCACTTATTTGATCGACAAATCGGTCATGGCTTGGCACCCGCATGCTGCGATTGCGGTGGCACTGTCATTTCTGGTGGTGTTCTGGTTAGCCTATGACGGTATTTGCCGGGTTTTCGGCAAGCGCAAACATGGCGATGCCATCGTGGGTGCGCTGGTGGCGGTGCTGGTGTGTGTGGCCTCGTACTTGGCCTGCCACTGGTTTGCCGGGCGCGCTGCCTTTTTGCTGGTGGGCGCGATGATGGCCACGGCCATGAGTGCCAACGTGTTCTTCTGGATCATTCCCGGCCAGCGCACCATGGTGAAAGACATGGCTGCCGGTCGTGCGGTAGACCCGATCCACGGCAAGCGCGGCAAGCAGCGCAGCGTGCACAACACCTATTTCACCCTGCCGGTGTTGTTTGCCATGCTGAGCAACCACTACAGCTTTACCTACAGCCATCCGCAAAACTGGCTGGTGCTGATTGTGATGATGGGGGCTGGTGCCGCTATCCGCCAGTTTTTTGTGCTGCGCCACGGCTACAAGTTGGCCCGCAATCCGCACCCCTGGCCCTATGCGGCAGCCGGTGTGGTGGCGATTTTGGGTTTGCTGGTGTGGCTCAAGCCAGCGCCACCCGCTAGCGCCCCTGTTGCTACGAATTCTGTAGCTGCAGGTGCAGTTACCGCGGGCGCTAGTGGCACTATTGGCTATCAAGATATCCAGCCTGTGTTGGAGCAGCGTTGCTATATGTGCCACGGGGCATCGGTGCAAATGAAAAACGTGCGCGTCGATAGCCCTCAAGCCCTGAGCAGCCATGCCCAGGCGGTGTACCAGCAGGTGGTGGTGAGCAAAATCATGCCGATGAACAACTCCACCAACATCACCGATGCCGAGCGCGATATCGTGAAGCGCTGGTTTGAGGGCGGTGCTAAAACCGAATAGGGCGCTCTTTGGTGGGCTTGCGTGCTGTTAGCGCTGTGCGGTTGCCAGACGCACGGCCAGGCCCACAAACACAACGCTCGCGATCCGGTTCAGCACTTGCTGGGCTCGTAAGGAGCGCTTGAAAACTTGCCCGAAGCCCGCCGCACACCACGCGACTGCACCAAAGATCAGCAGCGCCGCCAGCATGAAGACGCCACCCAGCTGCACAATTTGCAGTGCCATGGAGCCTTGTGCCGGGTCGGCAAATTGCGGCAAAAATGCCAGAAAGAATATGGCTACTTTGGGGTTGGTGATGTTCATCATCACACCACGCAGGTAGGTTTGGAGGGGCGACATCGCGCCCTCCGTGGCTGTGTCGGCAATCCCGACCGGTGCATGCCAAGCTCCCCAGGCAAGGTACAGCAGATAGCCTGCGCCCAGCAGCTTGAGCGCGGTAAATGCGGCCGCTGATGCGGCGAACACAGCGGCCAAGCCCAAGGCGACCGCAGCGGTGTGAAAAAGCAAGCCACTGCACAAGCCCAGCACCACCAGGAGCCCAGCTTTGCGCCCATGCACTGCCGAGTGGAGCAAAACAAACACGTTGTCAGGCCCTGGGGACAGAGCCAGCAGCACCGAGGCTGCGAAAAAAGTCAATGTAGTGTCGAGTGGGAGCATGGCGTCGTGCCGCTAATGCGGCGTACAGGTGAGGTACAGGTCAATCACCTGCCATCCTAACGCGCGGCCGTGCTCAATTCCCGATGATGGTGAGCAACTCTTCGCGGGTGCTGGGGTCTGCCATGTACTTGCTGTACAGCGGTGACATGCGCCGCACCATGGGGGCCGGGTCTTTCACCCGCACAAACTGCACGCCTTGTTTGGAGGCGGTTTCTACCGCCGAGGCCACCCGCTTGTTCCACAACTCGCGCATGATGGCGGCCGACTCGGTACCCGCCTTGCTGAATGCAGCCTTGTCGGCAGCACTCAAACTGGTCCACAGCTCGGTAGAGACCACCAGGGCTTCGGGTGAGATCACATGGTTGGTCACGTAGACCGACTTGGCCACCCTGTAGTGCCCGGTGGACTCAAAGGAGGGCATATTGTTTTCAGCGCAGTCGACTTCGTTTTTCTCCAGCGCTGCCATCACTTCTTTGAAGGGCAGGGCCACCGGGGTTGCGTCCAGTAGCCTTACCATTTCCAGATACACCTCGGATTGTTGGACACGGATGCGGGCACCGGCCAGGTCCTTGAAGCTGTTGAGCGGCCGGTTCACACAGTAGAACGAGCGACCACCTCCGTCGTACCAGCCCAGCACCACAAAGCCCGCTGCCTGTAGCTTGGCGGCAAAGCGTTCCCCCAACTTGCCGTCCAGATGCTTGAACATGTGGGCGGAATCGGTGAACAGAAAAGGCAGGTTCAGTGCCTTGAGCCCGGGCACCGCGTCCGACAAAGGGGCGGAGCTGAATTCGGCGATATCGATCTCTCCGGACTTGAGCATTTGCACCGCCTTGGGCTGGTCGCCCAAGGTGGCGTTGGAAAAGATCTCAATCTGATACCGCCCTTGGGTCCCTTGGGCCACCAAGTTGGCAAAGCGCTTGAGCGCCTCGGTGACCGGATAGCCGTCAGGGTGGATATTCCACGCGCGCAATTTCGTCTGCCCATGACTGGTGGTGTTCACCAGCAACAGGCAGGCAAAGGCAAAGCATCGCCATGGCGTGCGTGGTTTCATGGCATCAGCCCTTGGCCACCTCGTGGGCACCCATGATTTCCAGGGCGCGCACCAGGGCAGAGTGGTCCAGGCCGGCCATGTCGTTGGCGGCGCAGACTTGCATCAACTGTGCAGCGCCGGCGGTCTGGGGTAGCGCCAGGCCCATGGCTTTGGCACCACTTAGGGCCAGGTTCAAGTCTTTCTGGTGTAGGCTGATACGGAAGCCGGGGTTGAAGGTGCGCTTGACCATGCGCTCGCCATGCACTTCCAGAATGCGCGAGGCGGCAAATCCGCCCATCAGCGCCTGGCGTACTTTGGCAGGGTCCGCACCGGCTTTGCTGGCAAACAGCAGGGCTTCGCCCACAGCAGCGATGTTGAGCGCCACGATGATCTGGTTGGCCACCTTGGTGGTCTGGCCATCGCCGTTGCCGCCCACCAACGTGATGTTTTTGCCCATGAGCTGCAGCAGTGGCAACACGGCGTTGAAGGTGGCTTCTTCGGCTCCCACCATGATGGTCAAGCTGGCCGCCTTGGCGCCGACTTCACCGCCGGAGACCGGGGCATCCATGTACTGGCAGCCCAGTGCATTGATCTTTTGCGCAAACACCTTGGTATCGATGGGCGAGATAGAGCTCATGTCCACCACCGTCTTGCCAGCGCTCAGGCCTTCGGCTACACCGTCAGCGCCGAAAAGCACCAGCTCCACATCGGGGGTGTCCGGCAGCATCAAAAAGATGATGTCGGCTTTTTGTGCCACTTCCTTGGCGCTGGCGCAGGGCTTGCCGCCGGCTTGCACCAGGGCTGCGGGCACATCGCCCTTGGTGTTCAGGTAAACGGTGTGGCCCGCAGCCAGCAGGTGGCCTGCCATAGGGTTGCCCATGATGCCGAGGCCGATAAATCCGAGAGTAGTCATAGCGTTAAACAGAAGTGGTTAAGGAGAATGGGCGGCAGAGTGTTCTGCGTAAGTCAAGGAGGAGCCCGAAGGGCGGGGGACATGGAGCAGAACGCTCTGCCGCCTAGGCTCCGTATTCGCAGACCCATACGCAGACAGGTCCGCAGAAGGTTTAGCCGAGGTAGCGGTCCCGCAAAGCCTGCGTAGCGTTGCGGAACAACCCCAAATCGCTGCCAACCGCGACAAAGGTCGCACCCATTTCCATGTAACGGCGCGCATCGGCTTCGACCGGCGCGAGGATGCCGCTGGGTTTGCCTTGTGCCTTGGCTTGGGCGAATACGCTGGCAATGGCGTCCTGCACCTCGGGGTGGTTGGCATTGCCCAAGTGACCATAGCCGGCGGCCAAGTCAGAGGGGCCTACAAAAATGCAGTCCACTCCGGGCACTGCGGCAATCTCGGCAGTCGCTGTTACCGCTTGGCGGCTCTCGATCTGCACCGCCACGCACATGTGCTGGTTGGCTTCCTGAAAATAGTTGGCAATCGAGTTGTAGCGGTTGCTGCGCTGCGCGACCGATACGCCGCGCATGCCCTCGGGGGGATAGCGGGTGGCGGCCACGGCCTGGCGGGCTTCTTCGGCGGTTTCCACAAATGGCACCAGGAAGTTGTAGAAGCCAGCGTCCAGCAGGCGCTTGATTTCGATGGCGTTATTGCAGGTCGGGCGCACAAATGGAGCGCTGACGCTGTCTTTGAGTGCCATGAGTTGTGGCACAAAGGTGATCACGTCGTTGGGCGAATGCTCGCCATCCAGCAGTACCCAGTCAAAGCCGGCAACGCCCAGCACTTCGGTGCTGATCGGGCTGGCCAACGAGGCCCAGCAGCCGATCAGGCGCTTGCCGGCGAGCAGGTCTTTTTTGAACTGGTTAGGAAAAGGGCGGTAGGGGGTGGGGTAGCTCATGGCAGGCCTCGGTGGATTCGGGGGGTCAGGTAATGGGGGCCGGGTTGAACAGCACCAGGGAGTTGTGCAACTTCCAGTGTTCAGCCCAGGTCTTTTTTCGGCCGCTGGCGACCTCGAGCATCAGGTGGAAGAGTTCCCACCCCGTGTCTTCAATCGTGGCTTCGCCATCGGCAATGCGGCCGGCGTTCACGTCCATCAGGTCGTGCCAGCGGCGGGCCAGATCGGTGCGGGTGGCCACCTTGATGACAGGCACTTCGGCCAGTCCGTAAGGGGTGCCGCGACCGGTGGTGAACACATGCAAGTTCATGCCGGCTGCCAGCTGCAGCGTGCCGCATATGAAGTCGCTGGCCGGTGTGGCCGCGTAATGCAGGCCCTTGTGCTGCAGCTTTTCGCCGGGCGACAACACACCGCTGATAGGTGCAGTGCCCGATTTGATGATCGAGCCCATGGCCTTCTCCACAATGTTGGAGAGGCCGCCGGCTTTGTTGCCCGGCGTCGTGTTGGCACTGCGGTCGGCTTGGCCGCGGCCCAGGTAGGCGTCGTACCAGGCCATTTCACGGGCCATGGCATCGGCAATTTCGGGGGTGGTGGCGCGCGCGGTCATTTGCTCGATGGCATCCCGCACCTCGGTGGTTTCCGAGAACATGACGGTGGCACCGGCGCGCACCAGCAGGTCGGTGCAATAGCCCACGGCGGGGTTCGCTGTCACACCAGAAAACGCATCGCTACCACCACACTGCACGCCCACCACCAGCTCGCTGGCAGGAATGGTTTCCCGGCGGCGGGCGTTCAGGCGCTCGAGGTGCGGCACGGCAGAGGCCAGCACCGAATCGATCATGCTCATGAAACCCACATGCTTGTCAGCTTGCAGGCACACCACATCGAGTGCTTCGTTGGTCTGCAGCGGAATGCTGCCGGGAGGCAACAGGCGCTCGGGTTGCAGCTTCTCGCAGCCCAGGCTCACCACCATCACTTCGCCACCGAAGTTCGGGTTTTTGGAGATGTTGCGCAGGGTGCGGATGGGGATGATGGCATCCGGTGCATCAATGGCCACGCCGCAGCCGTAGCTGTGCTCCAGGCCAATCACATCGTCCACATTCGGGTAGCGCGGCAGCAATTGCTCTTTGATGCGCTGGACCGCAAAGTCCACCACTCCGGCCACACACTGCACGGTGGTGGTGATCGCCAGAATATTGCGGGTGCCTACCGAGCCATCCGCGTTGCGGTAACCCTCGAAGGTGTAGCCCGTGAGCGGCTCGGCGTTCCATGCCGGCGCAGTTGCCTTGGGCAGGTTGTCGAGCGTTCGCGCATCCGGCATGTGCAGCAGGCGTTCATGCACCCAGGCGCCCGCAGGTATGTCTTTGAGCGCATAGCCTATGGGCACGTTGTAGCGCAGTACCGCCGCGTCTTTGGCAATTGCGGTCAGGGCCACCTTGTGGCCCTGGGGCACGCGGTCCACGAGGGTCACGCCCTCGGGCAGAACGGAGCCCGCCGGCAGGCCACCGTCGTTGACCACTATGGCCACGTTGTCCGCCGCGTGCATGCGGATGCTGCGCGGCGAATCCGGTGGGGATGAAGGGTTCAAACTCATGAAGGCGTCAGTCGGCTTTGATGTTGCGGGCACTGATCAGCTTTTGCCAGCGGGCGAACTCGGCGGCCTGGAAGCCCGCAAACTGCTCGGGCGTGTTGAGCACCAGCTCAAAGCCCAGCTCCAGCAACTTGGGGGCCACTGCGGGGTCTTTGATCGAAGCGGAAATGGCGTCAAACATCCGCTTCTTGATATCTGCGGGCAGGCCTTTGGGGGCCGCCACCGCTTGCCAGGAGTTGACATTCGCGTCTTTGACACCGCTCTCTTCCAGGGTTGGAACATCGGGAAGCAAAGGGGATCGTTTGGAACTGGTGATAGCCAGTGCACGCAATTTGCCGGCTTTGATCTGCGGCAGGGCGGTGTTGATGTTCATGAACGAACACTCCACCTGATTGCCCAGCAAATCGGTCATCACCGGGCCGCCGCCTTTGTAGGGGATATGCACGCCACTGGTACCGGTCTGTTGCCAGAACAATTCAGCGGTCAGGTGATCGCTACTGCCGTTGCCCGATGATGCAAAGCTCATCTTGTCCGGATTGGCCTTCAGGTAACTGATAACTTCGGGCACCGACTTGCGGGCCGACACCGCAGGCACCACCAGCACATTGGGCGCTTGCGCCACGATGGTGATGGGGTCCAGGTCTTTGAGGGCGTCGTAGTTGGCTTTGATTAGGTGCGGCGCAATCACAAATGGCCCGAGGGACGACACCAGAAAGGTATAGCCGTCAGGCTGAGCGCGCGCGACTTGCGCTGCGCCGATGGTGCCGGTAGCGCCGGCCTTGTTGTCCACGATGAACGTGAAGCCCGGGCCGAGTTTCTCGGCCATTTTGGAGGAAAGCGCCCGCGCGATCAGGTCGGTAGATCCGCCCGGAGGAAAGGGCACTACCAGCGTGATGGGCTTGACTGGCCAGGTATCGGCCCGGCTCCAGGTAGGGGTTGCGGCGGCCACGGCCAGTCCGGCTTGCAATAGTTGTCGACGTTGCATGGTGTGCTTTCAGTGGAGTGTTTAGTGACCCAACACGAAGTTGGGGAGCCATAAAGAGAACGCGGGCACATAGGTGACCAGCATCATGCAAGCCAGCAAGGCGCCGTAAAACGGCAAGATGGAGCGCATGACTTGTCCTATTGAAATGCCGCCGATCGCGCAACCGACCGCTTGGGTGGTACCCACCGGTGGTGTGTTCAGACCCAATGCGCAATTGAGCAGAATCACAACGCCGAACTGGGTCGGATCCATGCCGAATTTCTGGGCAATCGGCAGGAAGATGGGGGTGCAGATCAACAGCGTGGGCGCCATGTCCAGAAAAGTACCCAGCACGAACAACGCGATGTTGATCATCAGGAAGATCATCCAGGGGTTCTGGGTGATGGTTCCCATCAGCTCGCCGGTGCGCTCGGGCACGTCGTACATGGCCAGGAAATAGCCGAATGCACTGGAGATACCGATCAGGAACAACACCACACCGGTCGTCTTGCTCGCTTTGGCGCAAGACTTGATGAAGTCATTCCACGACAGCGAACGGTAAGCCACTGCGGTAATCAACAAGGCCCAGAGCACTGCAGTAGCTGCCGACTCAGTGGCCGTGAACACCCCCGACAAGATCCCCACCAGAATGATGACCACAATCAGCAAGCCGGGCAGTGCAGCGACAAAGCTGTTGAACACCTCACCCCAACCGGGGAAGACACCGCGTGTGGGATAGCCTCGTTTGATGGCTACACCATAGGCTGCCAGCAGGTTCAAGGCTGTCAGCAAGAGGGCTGGCACGACGCAGGCGAGCATCATGTTCAGCACGCTGACCGAGGCGATGCCTGCGGTGGCCAGGGTGTACAGAATCAGGTTGTGGCTGGTGGGCATCAAAGCGCCGACCAGGGACGCGTGGGTGGTGACGTTCACCGCGTAGTCGGTGTCGTAACCCTCCTTCTTCATCAGCGGAATCATCACCGAGCCCATGGCGGACACGTCGGCCACGGGCGAGCCGGCCACACCGCCAAACAAGGTGCAGCCCACCACGTTGGACATGCCCAAGCCGCCGCGTACATGGCCCACGAGGCTATTGGCGAAGCGCACGATGCGGTGGGCGATGCCACCGTGCAGCATCAGCTCACCCGCAAAGATAAAGAAGGGGATGGCCAGGAAGGAGAACACCTGCATGCCCCCCACCATCTTCTGGAACACCACGGCCACCGGCAAACCGGCGGTGATGATGGTTGCCACCGATGACAGGCCGACGGCAAAGCCCACCGGCACGCCGATGATCAACAGCAAGCCGAAGCTCACACCCAAAACAATCAGTTCCATGCCGGCACCACTTCCTTGCCCTGCAGCAGGGCGATCACATGTTCAATCGTAAAAAGCACCACCAGCACGCCGGCGATGATGAGTGGCACGTAGTCCATGCTGGAGGGGATGGGTAGCATGGGTTTCTGGTCATTCCACTTGAGGGCTGCCCAGATGTAGCCGTTGTAGGCCATGAGCGCGCCGAAGATGCCCACCAGAATGTGGATCACGATTTCCAGTTTCAGGCGCAAGCTTTCAGGGAGCAGGCTGATGATGGAATCCATGCCGATATGGCCAGCATCGCGCACGCCGACGGCCACGCCCAGCGCGGTGATGTAGAGCACCAGCAGCAGGGCCAATGCCTCTGCCCAGGTGGGGGTGTCGTTGAAAACATAACGCCCGATGACCTGGTATTGCACGCAGGCGATGAGCACGATGAGGCCCGCTACCGCAAGCATCAAACTGAGCTTGGATAGCGTGGCACAGAAGCGGGTGTACATGGGGAGCTCCGGTGAAGAATGAGAAACACCCGGCCCTCAGGCCGGGTGGTGGCGCAGGCGCGAATTACTTCGTGTCTTGCACGGCCTTCACGAGGCGCTTCATGTCAGGAGTGCTGGCGAACTTGTCATAGACGGGGCCCATGACGTCCTGGAAAGACTTCTTGTCCACTTCGACGATCTCAACGCCAGCGGCCTTGACCATGTCGAACTCTTTCTTCTCGTAGGCAGCCCATGCCGTGCGGTTAAAGCCTACCGATGCTTTGGCGGCTGCACGAACCTGGTCCTGCTCCGCCTTGGGCAGCTTGTCCCAAGCGATCTTGGAGAACAGCAGCACTTCGGGAGCCATGGAGTGTTCGGTTTTGTTGTAGAACTTGGCGGCTTCAAAGTGACGGCTGCCCGAGCCGTACGAGGGGTAGTTGTTTTCTGCTGCGTCGATGATGCCGGTCTTGAGTGCGGTCATGACCTCGCCGAAGGGCATGGGGGTGGGGTTGGCGCCCATAGCTGCGGTGAGGGCTACCCACAGGTCGGACTGCTGCACCCGGATTTTCAGCCCCTTGGTGTCGGCGACCGACTTGATAGGCTTCTTGCTATAGATGGAGCGCGCGCCGGAGTCGTAGTACGCCAGCAGCACAAAGCCCTGGGCTTCGCAGTCCTTGGCGATTTCCTCACCGATCGGGCCATCCAGCACTTTGTGCAGATGGTCCACCGAGCGGAATAAGAACGGCAGCACCGGAATGTTGGTCTTGGCGCAGACCGAGTTCATGGGGCTGATGTTGACGCGCACCATGTCCAAAGCGCCGATCTTCACTTGGTCAATGGTTTCTTTTTCGGTGCCCAGGGCGCCCTTGTTGAACACCTTGATGCTGTGCTTGCCGCCGGTGGTCTTCTTGAGCTCTTCACTCATGAACTTGACTGCGGTGACGGTGGGGTAGTCGTCCGAGTTGTGGATGTCGGCGGACTTGAACTCTGTCGCGTGGGCTGTCAGGCTCAGAGCGGCCACTGCAGCGGCTAGAAGGGTAGGTACCAGTTTCATGTTGTCTCCTCTATGGGGATTGGTTTGGGGTTAACGGACGGGATAACGGGAAAAAACAGGTTCGGGCAGGCCTTGCACGCCGGGGTCTAACACCACCACGGCGCCGTCAAAAGCGGCGTCAAAACCGTCGACAGGGGTCGCCGGACGGATCGATGTCACCAGCAAATGACGTAACCCGGGGCCACCAAAGCAGCACATGGAAGGCTTGCTCATGGGTAGGTGGATGGACTCCAGTAAGTCGCCATGGCGGCTGAAGCGGTGGACCTGGCCTGCATCGTTTCCGCAGATCCAGTAGCAACCTTGCGTATCCATTGCGGCACCGTCCGGCCGCCCTGGTAGGGGCTTCATATCGACCAACAGCTCCGCAGCGCCCCAGGTGCCGGTTTGCAATTCGAAGTCGTGTTTGTAGATTCTTTGCTCACTCGGGTGGGAGTCCGAGAGATAGGCGGTACGGTTGTCCGGGCTGAAGGCCATGCCGTTGGCAGTGATAAAACCCTTCATGACAGGGCCTTGGAGCCCGCGCTCATCGAGACAGTAGATTCCACCGGCTTTGCTCGAAAGACCCATGTTGCGCACCATGGTGCTGATCCAGAAACGGCCCGAAGCGTCGCATCGTCCGTCGTTAAAGCGCATGTCGCTCTCGGGGTGGTCGATGGACGCCAGCAGCGTCACTGCCACATCGGATGCGGCCAACAAACGGACTTCGAAGATGCCGCTTTCCATGGCCGCAATCACCGTGCCCCGGTTGCTCAGTGCAATGCAGCCCACCCGCTCGTGCAACTGCCAGGTCTGGCGGCTGTGTGTATTCCAATCCTGACGGTGGATGCGCCGGCCCTCGATATCGACCCAATACAGTGCTTGTTCCGCCACCGACCACACAGGGCTTTCGCCCACGGCGTCGCGGGAATCACTGAACAACTCGGCTTTACTCACAGTGCTTGTCATGTCAGGCTGGCAACTCAGGATTTTTTTACCGGCAAGTGAGCCGTCATCGGTTCGCCCTGGAACAGGAAGCCGCCGCCTTGGTAAATCACGGCGGGGTCTGTTACGTCGGGCTCGGGGGTGCGGGCATAGACCGCTTCGCGGAACGGATCGGAGCTGTCCTGCGGCACATAGCCCACATGGCGGGCGGCGCTGTTGTCATACCAGGTGACTGCGTTATCGGACATGCCAAAAATGGCGGTGTGGCCCAGCACTGGGGTGGTCAGGCAGGCGGTCACCAGGCGGTGCAGGTCGTCAAAGCTCAGCCAGCTTGCGAGCATGCGGCGGTCGCGAGGTTCTGCGAACGAAGAGCCGATGCGCACGCAAGCCGTCTCGATGCCGTAGCGGTCGAAATACATGCGCGACAGGTCTTCGCCAAAAGCCTTGCTCACGCCGTACAGGCTGTCGGGGCGGGCAGGGTGGTCCAGGGTAATGGTTTCACTCTGCTTGTAGTAGCCGGTGACATGGTTGGAGCTGGCAAACACCACCCGCTTCACGCCATGTTTGCGCGCAGCCTCGTACAAGTTGTAAACGCCCAGGATGTTGGCCTGCAGGATGGGCTCAAACGGGCCCTCCAACGAGATGCCGCCGAAATGGACGATGGCATTCACGCCCTTGACCATGGCATCTACGGCAGCCGCATCGGCCAGATCCGCCAGCACCACCTCTTCGCCGACACGGGCCGCGCCGAAATCGCTGCGGTCAGAGAGGCGCAAGACCTCGCAATTGGCCTTCAAACGGTCGCGCATGGCAGTGCCCAAGCCGCCTGCGGCGCCGGTCATCAGCAAAGTGTGGTGTACTTTAATGGTCATGAAATAGAGAGCTGAATTGTCAGTTGTATGTTGTCTGATGTGTTAAATTGTGGTCATCGTCTCAGACCGCGTCAAGGACTTTTCCATGGACCTAGTGCAAACCCCTAGAACAATGGCTGCGGCCTCGGTAAATCCTGAATTGGCTGACGCACCCCGTCCCCGTCGCGCCAAGGGCTTGGTGAATGAAGTGGTCGAAAGTCTGTCCGCCAGCATCCGTGAAGGTGCCATCAAACCGGGCGACAAACTGCCCACCGAGTCCGAAATCATGGGCCGTTTTGATGTCAGCCGCACGGTGGTGCGCGAAGCCATCTCGCGCCTGCAGGCCAACCGTTTGGTAGAGACCCGCCACGGTGTGGGCACTTTTGCGCTGGCGCCGCAGAGCAGTGGCAACTTCCAGATCGCCGATGTGGATTTCGCCACTGTTGCGGATGTAATTGCCCTGCTTGAGTTGCGGATTTCGCTGGAAACAGAGGCTGCGGGCCTGGCGGCACAACGCCGCACAGAAGCCAATTTGCAAGCCATGCAAGCGATGCTGGATGCGTTCCAAAAGTCGATCGAAGAAGACTCGGATGCGGTGCCGTCCGATTTCAGCTTCCATATGGAAGTCGCCAAGGCCACGGGGAATCGGCACTTTGCCGATTTGATGACCTACCTGGGCACCATGATCATTCCGCGCACCCGGATCAACACTGCCAGCAGCGCGCCCGAAGGCCGCCTGGCGTATTTGCAGCGTGTACATGGTGAGCACGAATACATCTTCAATGCCATCCGCAACGAGGACGCGGATGCGGCCCGCGCCGCCATGCGCACCCACTTGGCGAACAGCAAAGACCGTTTGAGGAAATCGCAACTTGACCCGGTTTAGTTGTATGATGTCTTATATGTAGGGGCGCCACCACATTCCCATCACGAGCGCCCCGCAAAGGAGACTGACTATGACCCCGTCTGAAACTACCCCTGTGCGCGGCGCCCCTGTGGTGACTGCATTACGCGTCATTCCGGTTGCCGGACATGACGGCATGCTGATGAACCTGAGCGGAGCGCACGCACCGTTTTTTACCCGCAACATCGTCATCCTGACCGATAGCAGCGGCAACACCGGTGTCGGCGAGGTGCCCGGTGGCGAAAAAATCCGCCAGACGCTGGAAGACGCTGCCTCTTTGGTGGTGGGCCAATCCATTGGCAACTACAACGCCATCCTCAACCGCATGCGCGAAGCCTTTGCCGCTCGCGACAGCGAGGGCCGCGGCCTGCAGACCTTTGACCTGCGCGTGGCGATCCATGCAGTGACCGCGGTAGAAAGTGCATTGCTCGACTTGCTGGGTAAACATTTGGGCGTGCCCGTGGCGGCCCTGTTGGGCGACGGCCAGCAGCGCGACAGCGTAGCGGTGCTGGGCTACCTGTTCTATGTGGGCGACCGCCAGCAGACAGATTTGCCCTACATCAGCGAGCCGGATCAGGCAGATGACTGGAAGCGCCTGCGCCACGAGAAAGCCATGGACGCAGACGGCGTGGTGCGCTTGGCCGAGGCCGCCTATGCGCGCTACGGCTTTCAGGACTTCAAGCTCAAAGGCGGTGTGCTGCGCGGCGAAGAAGAGGTGGAGGCCATCCGCGCCCTGCATGTCCGCTTCCCGCAGGCCCGCATCACCTTGGACCCGAACGGCGGGTGGTTGTTGAATGACGCGGTGCGCCTGTGCCGTGACCTGCATGGCGTGATGGCCTATGCCGAAGACCCCTGCGGTGCCGAAGGCGTGTTCTCCGGCCGCGAAGTCGTGGCTGAGTTCCGCCGCGCCACCGGCCTGCCCACCGCCACCAACATGATTGCGACCGACTGGCGCGAGCTCGCGCATTCACTGGCCTTGCAGTCCGTGGACATTCCCTTGGCTGACCCGCATTTCTGGACCATGCAAGGGTCTGTGCGGGTGGCGCAGGTCTGCCAGACCTGGGGCTTGACCTGGGGTTCGCATTCCAACAACCACTTTGACGTGTCGCTGGCCATGTTCAC
>DAINNP010000009.1:0-1102 GCA_036735785.1 Rhodoferax sp.
CCCTCCATGATCAAAACCGTGCGCGGCGCGGGCTACATGTTCAATGTGCAGTCGGTCCAAGGGCGGATGGCATGGCGGGTGTGAGCCTGCTGCACACCTGGCGGGCGCGACTGGCCTCGGGCGCGGAGCGCTGTTTGCCGGATAGCTTGTTCGGCCGCTTGGCTGTGCTGCTGGCGGTGGCTGTAATTAGCAGCCATGTGCTTGCACTCACCATGTTGTTTGAGCTGCGGCCGGATTTTCCGCCCGGCATGCCACCACCCGGCTTGCCGCTGCCGCCCCACGGGCCACCGCCCTTGGAGTTGCTGCTGGACATTGGGGTGCGACTTTCGGCCCTCTTGTTGGCGGCGTGGATTGGTGCCCGTTGGCTGTCAGACCCGGTGCGGCGCCTGGCCGGTGCAGCCCGGGAGCTGGGCCACAACATCCACCGGCCACCGTTGCCCGAGAGCGGCACCCGCGAATGCCGTGAGGCCACCCAGGTGTTCAACCAGATGCAGCAGCGCATCCGGGCCCAGCTGGAAGAGCGCGACCAGTTTGTGGCCGCGGTGTCGCACGACCTGCGCACGCCCCTGACCCGATTGGCCCTGCGCGTCGAATCCTTGAAGGATGCAGCCGACCGCCAGCGTTTTGCCAAAGATGTCGCGGAGATGGACACCATGATCCGGGTCACCTTGGACTATTTGCGGGGCGCCGCCGATGCGGAGCCCTGGGTGCCGATGGACATGGCCTCGCTGGTTGAGAGTCTGGCGCACGACCAGCAAGACTGCGGCCATGACGTGCAGGCCCTGACCCTCCCGCCTGTGCCTCCGGTGCGGGCGCAGCCCACCGCGCTGCGGCGGTGCATCAGCAATTTGCTGGACAACGCGGTGCGCTACGGCGGCAGTGCCCGGGTGCACCTCGTTCCGGCAGGGCCGATGCTGCGGGTGCTGGTGCGTGACGATGGCCCCGGAATTCCTGAGGCCGAGCTCGGCAGAGTGCTGCAGCCCTTTTATCGGGTGGAGGGCTCGCGCAACCGGCACACCGGTGGGGTCGGGCTGGGTTTGGCAGCCGCCCACGATATTGCGCGCCAGCACGGGGGCAGCTTGCAGCTGCGCAACCGGCCCGG
>DAINNP010000009.1:1202-18983 GCA_036735785.1 Rhodoferax sp.
CAGGTTTCGCTGTGGCGCACCGTGTCCAGCACTTGGTACATGCCGCCCTTGTAATGGCGGTATGTGCCGGGTGGGGTGACAACGAGTGGGGGGAGTTTTTCATCGAACATGGGACAATACTAGGCTATGCATCCAAAAGCTCTGCTTGACGCCTGTTCCGAATTGGTCCGGCTCACTCTCAAATTCGACCATCCCGCAGACGCCATCGTCTCCCGTTTTTTCCGCGACAACCGTGGCCTGGGGCCGCGCGAGCGCGCAACCCTCGCCGAAACGGTCTACACCGTTTTGCGCAAAAAACTGCTGTTTGACCACTTGGCGCCTTCCGGTAGCGGCCCCAAGGAGCGCCGTTTGGCGATTCTGGGTTTTTACGGCCCCGGTGATTTCCTGCGCAGCGCATTGACTGACCAGGAAAAGCGCTGGCTCGACCAGTGCGAAGCCGTCAAGCCCGAAGACTTGATGGAGCGCCATCGCCACAACCTGCCTGAATGGCTGGTGCAGCCCTTGAAAGACCAGTTGGGCGCCGGTTTCTGGCCGTTGGTGGAAAACCTGAACCTGGGCGCAGGCCTGGATTTGCGTGTAAACGCACTCAAAGCCAAGCGCGCCGATGTGCAAAAAGAACTCCAACAAGCGGGTATCAAGGCAGTGCCGACCCCGTTTTCCCCTTGGGGCTTGCGCATCGCGGGCAAACCTGCACTGAACAAGAACGAGGCGTTTTTGCGCGGTGATTTTGAAGTTCAGGACGAGGGCTCCCAGCTGCTCGCCATGCTGGTCGACGCCAAGCGCGGCGAAATGGTGGTGGACTTTTGTGCGGGCGCCGGTGGCAAAACCTTGGCCCTGGGCGCTTCGATGCGCAGCACCGGCCGCCTGTACGCGTTTGACACCTCGGCCCACCGCCTCGATGCGCTCAAACCACGCATGGCGCGCAGCGGTCTGTCCAATGTGCACCCGGCAGCCATCGCGCACGAGCGGGACGACCGTGTGAAACGCCTGACCGGCAAGCTCGACCGGGTGTTGGTGGATGCGCCTTGCACCGGCTTGGGAACTTTGCGCCGTAATCCGGACCTTAAGTGGCGCCAGACGATGGCCGGTGTAGAAGAGATGGCGGTGAAACAGGCCGCGATTCTGCAAAGTGCATCGCGCATGGTGAAGTCGGGTGGTCGCCTGGTCTACGCAACATGCAGCGTATTGCCGCAGGAAAACGAAGCGATTGCCGAAGCCTTTGCTGCAGCCAACCCAGACTTTGTGCCTTTGTCGGCCGGTGAAGTCTTGGCAGCACAGAAGGTGGAGGGCGCCCCAAGCTTGTGCGCCGGTGGCGAAGACGGGCAGCTTTACCTCCGTTTGTGGCCTCATCGCCACGGAACGGACGGTTTCTTTGCTGCGGCTTGGCAAAAGAAGTGATTGTTTTGACGAAAGTTAATGTTTTTTAACTTCGTTTTGATTTAAGTCGCCCAAAATTGGCTGCCGCGTCTAAAATAGCGGTCTCACAAGGCGGTGTAGGTCGCCGCCTTGTCATAACTAACCAAACCTCGTTGAGAGATTGAGCAAACTATGTTGTTACCTGACTGGGCAGTTTTGAACGCAGCCATCGAGTGGCTGGCCCATGGCACGTGGGATCTGGCTTGGTGGCAAATTGTTTTGTTCACTCTGGCGTTGACGCACATCACCATGATCAGCGTGACGGTCTTCTTGCACCGCCACCAAGCGCACCGGTCTTTGGACCTGCACCCGATCGCATCCCATTTCTTCCGTTTCTGGCTGTGGCTGACGACCGGCCAGGTCACTAAAGAGTGGGCGGCCATCCACCGCAAGCACCACGCCAAGTGCGAGCAGGCGGAAGATCCGCACAGCCCGCATGTGCATGGCATCAAAACCGTGTTGTTCCGCGGCGCGGAACTCTACCGCGCAGAGTCCAAGAACAAGGAAACCATGGCCCGTTTCGGCCACGGCACGCCCGATGACTGGATTGAACGCAACCTTTACACCCGCTTCTCTTGGCAAGGTGTGGGTTTGATGATGATCATCGACCTGTTTTTGTTCGGTGCAGCCGGTCTTGCGGTCTGGGCTTTGCAAATGGCGTGGACGCCTATCACCGCTGCCGGCATCATCAACGGCGCGGCCCACTACTGGGGTTATCGCAACTTTGAGGCGACCGACGCTTCTACCAACATCTCTCCTTGGGGCATCATCATTGCCGGTGAAGAGTTGCACAACAACCACCACACCTACCCCACATCGGCCAAGCTGTCGGTGAAGCCCTACGAGTTCGATATCGGCTGGATGTACATCTCCATCATGAGCGCACTGGGCTTGGCGAAAGTCAAAAAGACACCGCCCAAAGCCGCTTACGGTGATGTCCGCCCTGTGGCCGATGAGAAAACCCTCGAGGCGCTGATCGCTAACCGTTATGAAATCATGGCAGCCTACGCCAACGGTGTGCGCCAGGCAGCGCGTGTTGAGCTTGCAACCATGAAAGCGCGTAGCGCAGACGCCGCTGTGATCCAAGCCGCCAAACGCTGGATGCACCGCGATGTGGAGAAGGTGCCGGCCGCTGAGGCTTCGCAATTGGCCCAGGCCCGTGCAGCTTCGCCGGTTCTGGATAAGATGGTGACGATGCGCGAAGAATTGCGCCAGCTGTGGCTGAACACCAGCGTCTCTCGCGAGCAGCTGACCAAGGATCTGCAAGCATGGTGCCACCGTGCTGAAGAGAGCGGTATCGCCGCACTGCGTGACTTCTCTATGAAGCTGCGTGCTGCACGCGTCTAAGCGTTTGCCTCTCAGTATTGAAGCCCGCCTAGTGCGGGCTTTTTTACGCTTGTATGTTTCTCTATAGCGAAAGGTGGTGAGTGCGTCGGCTTCGCGTAGGTCAAGGAGGAGCCCGCAGGGCGGGGGACACGAAGCAAAGCCGGCGCACTCACCACCTCGTTCGGAGCGAAACAGCGCAAAAGTAATGGGCGTAAAAAAGCCCGCTCAAGGCGGGCTTTTCATCAAGGCAAGCGTGAATTACTTCAGCTTGATTTCCTTGTAGTCGACGTGCTTGCGAGCAACGGGATCAAATTTCTTGATCAACATTTTCTCGGGCATGGTCTTCTTGTTCTTGTCGGTCGTGTAGAAGTGACCGGTACCAGCTGTAGATTCCAGCTTGATTTTTTCGCGTCCGCCTTTGGTTGCCATGGTGCTCTACTCCTTAAGCTTGACCACGTGCGCGCAGATCGGCGAGCACAGAATCGATACCGTTTTTGTCGATCAGACGCAAACCGGCGTTGGAAATGCGCAGACGCACCCAGCGGTTTTCAGTCTCGACCCAGAAACGGCGGTATTGCAGGTTCGGCAGGAACCGGCGCTTGGTTTTGTTGTTGGCGTGGGAAACATTGTTTCCGACCATGGGGCCTTTGCCCGTTACTTCACATACGCGTGCCATGTGGACACTCCGATTGATACGGCCAGTGCAAAAGTACACCGACCTCACCTCGCCAAAAAAAGGGTGGCGGTAACCCCCCGTCGATCACCTCAACGGAACCTGCTGAACCCCTTCCAGAAGGGCGGCCCCTCACGGGGCGAATTCAGCAAAGCCTCAGATTATAGCCGGTTCGAAAAATGCAGCCCTAAAGGCTTATTCCTGCTGCTCGAGGAAGCGCTGTGCATCAAGCGCAGCCATGCAACCGGTACCAGCGCTGGTGATGGCTTGGCGGTAGACATGGTCTTGCACGTCGCCGGCTGCAAACACGCCGGGAATGCTGGTCTGGGTAGCAAAGCCCTTGAGGCCGCCATTGGTGACGATGTAGCCGTTCTCCAGAGTGAGCTGGCCCTGGAAGATGTCGGTATTTGGTGCATGGCCAATGGCAATGAAACAGCCTTTGAGGGTTACGTCTTCCGTAGAGCCGTCGTGCACGCTTTTCAGGCGAATGCCGGTCACGCCTGTTGAGTCGCCCAAAACCTCTTCCAGGGTTTGGAAGGTCTTCAACTCGATCTTGCCGGCAGCCACTTTGTCCATCAGCTTGTCCACGAGGATAGGCTCTGCCTTGAATTTGTCGCGACGGTGCACGAGGTACACCTTGCTGGCGATGTTGGAAAGATAAAGCGCTTCCTCGACCGCGGTGTTGCCGCCGCCGACCACGCAGCACACTTCATTGCGATAGAAAAAACCGTCGCAGGTGGCGCAGCCGGATACGCCCCGGCCCATGAATGCGGATTCCGAGGGCAGGCCCAGGTATTTGGCAGATGCGCCGGTGGCAATGATCAGTGAGTCGCAGGTGTAGCTGTCGGTGTCACCTTTCAGCGTGAAGGGGCGCTTGCTCAAGTCGACTGCATTGATGTGGTCAAAAATGATTTCTGTTTTGAAGCGCTCTGCGTGCTCTTGGAAGCGCTGCATCAGTTCGGGGCCCTGAACACCGTTCACATCAGCGGGCCAGTTGTCGACTTCGGTGGTAGTCATGAGTTGGCCGCCTTGGGCGATGCCGGTCACTAGGACGGGGTTGAGGTTGGCCCGAGCGGCATAAACCGCTGCGGTGTAGCCTGCAGGACCGGATCCGAGGATCAAAACCTTGGCGTGCTTGGAATTAGACATGTTGTAACCTTCTTAGACGAAAATCAGAGATCGAGCCGTGTACAGTTCGATCGGACCGCAACCTCATGGGGTTGCGCTTGCGGGTTCTTCTGGGCATTTCAAAGCCCGACCCCCGATTGTAGGAAATCGCATAAAAGCAAGCAGGAGCGCTTATCAATGGCAATGTTGAGTAACCAGGATTTAATCCGCCGAGTCCCTCTTTTCGCCAATTTGACCCTGGAGCAGGTAGAAGACTTGGCTGGCAATGTCACCAAGCGCAAGATCAAGAAAGGTGAGGATGTGGTGCAGCAGGGCGAAATCTCGAACGCCCTCTACCTGATTCTTTCTGGCCGAGCCCATGTCGTGAAAACCGACAGCAAAGGCAAAGAAGTCATCCTCGCGACCTTGAAGACCGGAGACTACATCGGCGAGATGAGCTTGATTGACAACGAGGCCCACTCCGCTACTGTCCAAGCGGATACGCAAATGGATGTGCTGGTGCTGGGGCGCGAAGACTTTACCCGCGCAGTCAATGCCAATATCACCATCATGGCGGCTGTTATGCGGGGGCTTGTCCAGCGCCTGCGCACCGCCGATCAAAAAATTGTTTCATTGGCCCTGATGGGTGTCTACGGGCGTGTGGCCAACGTGTTGCTGGACATGGCCGAGCCGGTAGACAAAGGTGAAATGCTGATCCGCGAAAAAGTGTCGCGCTCGGACCTTTCCAAAATGGTGGGCGCTTCCCGCGAGATGGTCAGCCGCGTGATGAAAGACTTCGAGGACCAAGGCTTTATCAAAACCAACAAGGACGGTGGTATCCGGGTGTGGGAGCGCCGCTCCAAACCCCGCTGATCTACAGCGTCTGCGCAGCCGGATCGGGCTGCGTGTCTGCACATGACCTATTCATTACACACACTTCATTCCCCAACACGTAAAAAGGTTCAAGAGCCCCCCGCGGGTGTGAGTCGCTTTGCGAGCGAAATTGCACTGGTGGTGGGCTTTGTGCTGTTGGCCTTGTGGCTGATCGCACTGTTCAGCCATTCTGCGCAGGACGCTGCCTGGTCCACCTCGGGCTCGGGTGCGCCGACCAAGAACCATGTGGGGCGCTTGGGTGCCCTGTGGTCAGATCTGAGCTATTTCCTTTTTGGTTTCTCGGTGTGGTGGTGTGTTGCCGCTGCCGCCCGTGGATGGTTGTCTCTGTTGGCGCAGCGATTGCGTGGTGATGGTCCGCAAGAGCCGGTGGCAGTGGGGCCTGTGAATCGCCGTTGGTTGTTCTGGTGTGGCTTGGCGCTGTTGATGTGCTCCAGCACCTCGCTCGAGTGGGCGCGCCTGTACCGGTTGGAGTTGATGCTCCCGGGAGCCAGTGGCGGTGCCATGGGTCAGTTGATCGGGCCGTGGAGCGTGCGTTGGATGGGCTTTGCCGGGTCAGGCTTGGTGGCAATCGTGCTTGGCTTGGTGGGCGTTTCGATGGTGTTCAATTTTTCGTGGCCGCGGGTCGCGGAGCGCATCGGTGCCTTCTTGTATTCCTTGCTGGAGAGTCGCCGCGAGAAGAAAGAGGAAGCCCAAGATCGCGAATTGGGCCAATTGGCGGTTCGCGAGCGTGAAGAGGTTTTCCTCGAGGAGCGTGAGGAGACGGTGGTCTATCAAGCGCCGGCTCCGGTCGTGATTGAGCCTGTGCTGGTGGAGCTGCCGCCTAGCGTGCGGGTTGCCAAGGAGCGACAAAAGCCCTTGTTCACCGAGATGCCGGACAGCAAATTGCCCCAAGTGGCACTGCTGGATGACCCGCAAGTGCGGCAGGAAACGGTGTCTCCCGAAACGCTGGAAATGACCAGCCGCATGATCGAGAAGAAGTTGAAAGACTTTGGCGTCGAAGTGCGTGTGGTACTGGCCCAGCCGGGGCCGGTCATCACCCGGTACGAGATCGAGCCTGCCACCGGCGTCAAGGGTTCGCAGATCGTGGGCTTGGCGAAAGACTTGGCGCGGAGCTTGAGCTTGGTTTCCATCCGGGTGGTGGAGACTATTCCGGGCAAAAACTACATGGCGCTGGAGTTGCCCAATGCCAAGCGCCAGAGCATTCGCCTCTCCGAGATTCTGGGTTCGCAGGTCTATAACGAAGCCAAGTCCATGCTCACCATGGGCTTGGGCAAAGACATCATCGGCAACCCTATCGTGGCCGATCTCGCCAAGATGCCGCACGTGCTGGTGGCTGGTACCACCGGCTCGGGCAAGTCGGTGGGTATCAACGCCATGATTCTCTCCTTGCTCTACAAGGCCGAGGCCCGTGACGTGCGCCTGCTGATGATCGACCCCAAGATGCTGGAAATGTCGGTCTACGAAGGCATCCCGCATTTGCTAGCCCCCGTGGTTACTGACATGAAGCAGGCTGCACACGGCCTGAACTGGTGCGTGGCCGAGATGGAAAAGCGCTACAAGCTCATGAGCAAGATGGGTGTGCGTAACCTGGCTGGGTACAACGTCAAGATCGACGAAGCCAAGGCCAAGGGCGAGTTCATTTACAACCCCTTTAGCCTCACGCCAGAAAGCCCTGAGCCCTTGCAGCGCTTACCGCACATCGTGGTCATCATCGATGAGCTGGCGGACCTGATGATGGTGGTGGGCAAGAAGATTGAAGAGTTGATTGCCCGGCTGGCGCAGAAGGCGCGTGCTGCCGGCATTCATTTGATTTTGGCCACTCAGCGTCCCAGCGTGGACGTGATTACGGGTCTGATCAAGGCCAACATTCCAACCCGGATCGCGTTTTCAGTGGGCTCCAAGATCGACAGCCGCACCATCCTGGACCAGATGGGGGCTGAGGCCTTGCTGGGTATGGGTGACATGCTTTACATGGCCAGCGGAACCGGTTTCCCGGTGCGGGTGCATGGCGCGTTTGTGAGTGACGACGAGGTGCACCGCGTGGTGAGCTACCTCAAGAGCCAGGGTGAGCCAGACTACATCGAAGGCGTGCTCGAAGGTGGCACGGTCGATGGAGAGGACGGCCCCGGCGGTGAAGAGGGCGGCGGCGAAAAAGACCCGATGTACGACCAAGCGGTTGAGGTGGTCCTCAAGAACCGCAAGGCCAGTATCTCGTTGGTACAGCGTCACCTCAAAATTGGCTACAACCGCGCAGCTCGGCTTGTGGAAGACATGGAAAAAGCAGGGCTGGTCAGTGCCATGAGCGGTAGTGGCCAGCGCGAGATTCTGGTGCCGAGTCGTAACGAATAAGGTGGATATGAAGCGTTTTGCTACATTTTTAATAGCTGCTTGCGCAATATCCGCGTGGGCTAGCGGCATGAATGACTTAGAGTCTTTTGTGCGCAATGTCAAATCGGGCAGGGCGGATTTCACACAAGTGGTCACGGCACCACCCCGAGATGGTCAAGTGGCGCGCAGCAAAACCTCCAGCGGGACGTTTGAGTTCGCGCGCCCGGGGCGTTTCAAATTCACTTACAAAAAACCGTTTGAACAACTGATCGTGGCCGATGGGCAAACGGTGTGGCTGTACGACGTGGACCTGAACCAAGTCACTGCCCGCAAGCAAGCGCAGGCCTTGGGCTCCACGCCCGCGGCCTTGATTGCATCATCGGCAGACATCAAGGCGTTGCAAAACGATTTCAATCTTGCAGACGCTGCGGATCAGGATGGCTTGCAATGGGTATTGGGATCTCCCAAAGCCAAAGACAATCAGCTGCAGTCGGTGCGCGTGGGCTTTCGCCAAAACCAACTGGAAAAACTTGAAATAGTCGACACTTTCGGCCAAAAATCAGTCATCACCTTCAGCGGATTCCAGACCAACGCCGTTATAAATCCCGAACTGTTTCAGTTCAAGCCGCCCGCAGGGGCGGATGTCGTCCGCCAGTAGGCGGAATCACTATCGGGAGTACAGGTATGAATACGGAAGTTATTTGGAATTTTTTAAGCACCCAAGGCGCGGACTTCGGTTTGAAGCTCATGGGCGCACTGGCCGCCTGGATTATTGGCCGCTGGCTGATCAGCATGGCGCTGCGCCTTTTGGGTGCGGGTTTGCAGCGTGGTGGAAAAGTAGACCAGACACTGGCCAACTACCTGACCTCCATCATTTCGGTGTTGCTCAACATCGTTTTGATTCTCGCGATTCTTGACATCTTTGGTGTCAAAACGACCTCCTTTGCCGCGCTACTCGCAGGCGCAGGCCTCGCGATCGGTACCGCATGGGGTGGCTTGCTGACGCACTTTGCGGCTGGCGTGTTTATGCAAGTCCTTCGCCCGTACAAAGTGGGCGACTTCGTCACGGCCGGTGGTATCACCGGTACGGTGAAAGAGTTGGGGCTGTTCGGGACCACGCTGATCACTCCTGACAACGTGATCACCATCGTCGGAAACAACACTGTGTTTTCCGGTTCCATTCAAAACTTCAGCGTGCTGCCGCATCGCCGGGTGGATTGCCTGGCCAAGGTTGCCAACGGTGTGAATGTGCAGGACGCTATTGCCCGCTTGCGCACCGCTGTGGCGGCTATTCCAAACGTGGCCACTTCGCCAGCGCCGGATATCGAAATTCTGCAGTTCACCCCCGAAGGTCCTCTGCTGTGCGTGCGCCCTTACACCCATACAGATCACTACTGGCAGGTGTACTTTGACACGCACAAAGCGGTCGTTGAAACATTTGGTGCTGCTGGCTACCCGGTGCCCGAAACACCCGTTGCACATCGCAACTTGTAATCTGTGAGAGGGCCTGCGCGGCACTGTGGCGACATCAACCAACAAGCACCAGCCGCTGGCTGAGTTACTCCGCCCCAGAACACTGGGGCAGGTGATCGGCCAGCAGCATGTGCTGGGCGAGGGCATGGCCCTGCGCCTTGCGTTTGAGTCAGGCCAGCCGCACAGTTGCATTTTGTGGGGCCCGCCGGGTGTGGGCAAAACCACGATTGCGCGCCTTATGGCCGATGCATTCGATGCCCAGTTCATCACCATCAGTGCGGTTCTGGGCGGCATCAAAGAAATTCGTGAGGCGGTAGACCAAGCCATCCTGGCCCGCGACGGTCTGGAGCAGCGCAGAACCATTGTCTTTGTCGACGAGGTGCACCGCTTCAACAAGAGTCAGCAGGATGCGTTTTTGCCCCATGTCGAGAGTGGCTTGTTCACCTTCATTGGCGCGACGACAGAGAACCCTTCGTTCGAGGTGAATTCCGCGCTGTTGTCTCGTGCTGCAGTTTATGTATTGCAGCCGCTGGATACCGATAGTTTGAAGGAAATAGTGGAGCGGGCGCAAGCACAGCAAGCGCTTCCTGCTATTGAAAGCATAGCAATTGACCGCCTGATCGCCTATGCCGACGGCGATGCTCGGCGCCTGCTCAATACCCTTGAGACCTTGGGTGTGGCGGCGCGGCAAGAGCAGATGACCGACATCACCGATGCTTGGTTATTGAAGGTGCTGGGTGAGCGTATGCGCCGCTACGACAAAGGCGGCGAGCAGTTTTACGACACCATTTCTGCGTTGCACAAAAGCGTGCGGGGCTCAGACCCCAATGCCGCCTTGTATTGGTTTACCCGGATGTTGGACGGCGGTGCTGAGCCCCGTTACCTGGCGCGCCGTTTTATCCGGATGGCGGCCGAAGATATCGGCCTGGCAGACCCCCGCGCTTTGCGCATGGCGCTGGATGCGGCAGATGTCTATGAGCGCCTGGGTAGTCCGGAAGGCGAGTTGGCCTTGGCAGAGTGCGTGGTTTATTTGGCTGTCGCCCCTAAAAGCAATGCGGTCTACAAGGCGTTTAACGAGGCCAAGGCCTTCGTCAAAAAAGACGGAACACGTCCTGTACCCCTGCATTTGCGCAATGCCCCCACCAAGCTGATGAAGGAGCTGGATTACGGCAAGGGCTATCGCTATGCCCACGACGAAGAGGGTGGATTCGCCGCAGGTGAGCGTTATTTGCCAGAAGGCATGCCGGACACCGAGTTCTACCGCCCCGTAGAGCGCGGTTTGGAGATCCGGATTGCTGAGAAGTTGCGCGATCTGAAAGCGCGCAATCAGAAGAAAAACTAATAGTGCATGAAATAGGCCACGAGTTGCCGAATCTGCATAGTTCTCAAGGGTAAACCCACCCTGCACCCCCGAGACCCCCTCTCCTGACATCGCTAGAATCGCGGCACTGCTTTTGGCCTGCACCGCCAGTGAACCTGACGTGGCAGGCTTATTGCTTTCGATGGTCTAACGCCACCAGTGTTGACGGCCATGGCCGTTCGCATATCAGAACAACGGAGTTTTTTATGGATATTTTTATACAGCAGATCATCAACGGTCTGGTGTTGGGTAGCATGTATGCGCTCATCGCGCTCGGCTACACGATGGTGTACGGCATCATCAACTTGATCAACTTCGCCCACGGTGAAGTGGTGATGGTTGGCGCATTGACCAGCTGGACCATCATCGGTTTGATGCAGGAATCCATGCCCGGAACCCCCGGCTTTGTGATCCTGCTGATCTCTTTGATCATTGCCTGCGTTGTCGCGGCAGCCTTGAACTTTGTGATTGAAAAAGTGGCCTACCGCCCACTGCGCAACAGCCCCAAGCTCGCGCCCCTGATCACGGCTATCGGCATGTCCATTCTCTTGCAGACCTTGGCCATGATCATCTGGAAGCCTAACTACAAGTCCTACCCGACGCTGCTGCCCGGAGACCCGATCGGTATTGCCGGTGCGGTGATTACACCTACCCAAGTCATGATCTTGGGTGTCACGGCTGTGTCTCTTGCGGTCCTGATGTGGCTGGTCAATTACACCAAGCTGGGTCGTGCCATGCGTGCGACGGCTGAGAACCCACGTGTAGCCGCCCTGATGGGTGTGAAGCCTGATGTGGTGATTTCCGCTACCTTCATCATTGGTGCTGTGCTGGCAGCGATTGCCGGTGTGATGTACGCATCCAACTACGGTACCGCCCAACACGCCATGGGCTTCCTGCCCGGTTTGAAGGCATTCACTGCTGCGGTGTTCGGTGGCATCGGCAACTTGGCTGGTGCGGTCGTCGGTGCGCTGTTGCTGGGCCTGATTGAGGCTATCGGCGCCGGCTACATCGGTGCACTGACTGGCGGCGTATTGGGCAGCCACTACTCCGATATCTTTGCTTTCGTTGTGTTGATCATTGTGCTGACTCTGCGTCCCTCCGGTCTGCTGGGTGAGCGCGTTGCGGACCGTGCCTGAGGAGAACCCGCACATGAACCCCCAAAAACGTCTTTTAACCATGCTGGTGGCTGCCGCCGGCTTGATGATTCTGCCTTTCATCTTGCAGGGCTTCGGCAATGCATGGGTGCGCATTGCCGACATGGCTTTGCTGTATGTCTTGCTGGCGATTGGCCTCAACATTGTGGTTGGTTACGCCGGTTTGCTGGACTTGGGCTACGTGGCGTTCTTCGCTATCGGCGCTTATATGTACGGCCTGATGTCGTCCCCGCATCTGATTGAGACTTTCCCAGCCATTGCAGCCATGTTCCCCGATGGGATGCACACCCCTCTCTGGTTGGTCATTCCGCTCGGTGCTGCCTTAGCAGGGGTGTTAGGTGTGCTGTTAGGCGCACCGACATTGCGTTTGCGTGGTGACTATCTGGCGATCGTGACTCTGGGTTTTGGTGAAATCATTCGCGTGTTCATGAACAACTTGGATCACCCGGTCAACATCACCAACGGTCCTAAAGGTATCAACCAGATTGATCCATTGCACTTCTTTGGTTTGAATCTCGGCAAGAAGCTGACGATTGGCGACTTCGAAATTGCTTCGGTCACGCTGTACTACTACCTGTTCCTCGCCTTGGTGGTGGTCAGTGTCATCATCTCGCACCGTTTGGAGTTGTCCCGCGTGGGCCGTGCCTGGATGGCGATCCGCGAAGACGAAATCGCCGCCAAAGCGATGGGCATCAACACCCGCAACATGAAATTGCTGGCCTTCGGTATGGGCGCCACCTTCGGTGGTGTGTCCGGTGCGATGTTTGCCTCATTCCAGGGCTTCATTTCTCCAGAGTCGTTCAGCCTGATGGAGTCGGTGATGATCGTGGCCATGGTGGTGCTGGGTGGCGTGGGTTATTTGCCCGGCGTGATTCTGGGTGCCGTCTTGCTGGCTGCCTTGCCTGAAGTGTTGCGTTATGTCGCAGGACCACTGCAGACCATGACCGATGGCCGTTTGGACGCCTCGATTCTTCGTCAGTTGTTGATTGCCTTGGCGATGATCAGCGTGATGCTGTTGCGCCCCCGTGGCTTGTGGCCAGCGCCAGAGCACGGCAAGTCCCTGCAGAACACCAAGAGCTGAAATTTGTGAGCTTCCTGCCGTAGACCGGCAGGAACCTTCAACTGATTGGATAACCTATGACAGATACAGTATTGAACGTCTCCGGCGTCTCCAAGCGCTTCGGTGGCTTGCAGGCTTTGAGCGATGTGGGCATCAAAATCGAGCGCGGTCAGGTCTATGGCCTTATCGGGCCGAACGGTGCCGGCAAAACCACTTTCTTCAACGTGCTGACCGGCTTGTACACACCGGACAGCGGTAACTTTGAGTTGGCAGGCAAAACCTACCACCCGACTGCTGTGCACACCGTCGCGAAAGCCGGCATTGCACGTACTTTTCAAAATATCCGCCTGTTTGCCGAGATGACAGCGCTCGAGAACGTCATGGTGGGTCGCCATATCCGCACCCACTCTGGCTTGTTGGGCGCGATGTTTCGTACCAGCTCGTTCAAAGCCGAAGAGACTGCCATTGCCAAGCGCGCGCAAGAGTTGTTGGACTATGTCGGCATCGGCAAGTTTGCAGACTACAAAGCCCGCACTTTGAGCTACGGCGACCAGCGCCGTCTCGAAATCGCTCGTGCTTTGGCTACTGACCCCCAGTTGATCGCTCTGGACGAGCCTGCAGCGGGTATGAACGCCACCGAAAAAGTGATGCTTCGCGAGCTGATTGACCGTATCCGCAAAGACAACCGCACCATTTTGCTGATCGAGCACGATGTGAAGCTGGTGATGGGCCTGTGTGACCGCGTCACCGTGTTGGACTACGGCAAGCAAATCGCTGAAGGCACGCCTGCGGATGTGCAGAAAAACGAAAAAGTGATTGAGGCCTATCTGGGCACGAGCGGCCACTAAGGATTGACAAATGACTACTCAGACTCTGCTCAAAGTTAAAGGCCTGAAAGTGGCTTATGGCGGCATTCAAGCCGTCAAAGGTGTGGACTTCGAAGTGCGCGAGGGCGAATTGGTGTCCCTGATCGGCTCTAACGGTGCTGGCAAGACCACCACCATGAAAGCCATTACTGGCACCTTGCCCATCAATGCCGGTGACATCGAATACCTCGGCAAAAGCATCAAAGGCCAAGGCCCTTGGGACTTGGTCAAGCAAGGCTTGGCGATGGTGCCGGAAGGTCGCGGGGTTTTCACCCGCATGACCATCACCGAAAACCTGCAAATGGGTGCCTTCATCCGTAGTGACAAAGCCGGTATCTTGGCGGACATCGAAAAGATGTTCACCATTTTCCCGCGACTGCGTGAACGTAAAGACCAGCTGGCCGGCACCATGTCCGGTGGCGAGCAGCAGATGCTGGCCATGGGTCGTGCTTTGATGAGCCGCCCCAAAGTGTTGCTGCTGGACGAGCCATCCATGGGTCTGTCCCCCATCATGGTGGACAAGATCTTCGAAGTGGTGAAGGACGTGTATGCCCAGGGCGTAACGGTATTGCTGGTTGAGCAGAACGCCAGCCGTGCTTTGTCGATCGCTAACCGTGGCTATGTGATGGAGTCCGGCATTGTCACGATGACGGGCGACGCCAAAGACATGCTGACAGACCCGAAGGTACGCGCCGCCTACCTCGGCGAGTAAGCTGTCTACCGGCCCCCGGATTGCCAAGCGTGTTCACACGCTGGGCAGTCCGGGGGCTATTTTTTTGACATCAGCTATTGGCTTTGTCAGCCTCTGAGGTGAATGCGTCGGCATAAAACTCTTCGGGCGGCAGCCCTGCGTGCGCAACAAAATCGCGCCGGGCTGACTCCACGACGACCGGTGCACCGCAGGCATAGACCTGGTACTCGCGCATGTCTTGGAAGTCTTCAAGGGCGGCTTGGTGCACAAAGCCCACGCGGCCGGTCCATTGATCCTCTTCCAGCGCGTCCGATACGACTGGAACATAGCGCAAGGATGGCATCCGGTTTTGGAATTCTTTGACCCAGCCATCCATATACAGGTCAGCCGGGCGGCGTCCACCCCAGTACAGCGCGACCGGACGTGTGGAGCCCGCCGACTCCATCTGCTCCAGCAAGGCTTTGATAGGCGCAAAACCAGTGCCTGAGGCAACCATCACGATGGCTTTGTCGGATTCTTCCCGCAGGTAGAAAGACCCGTGGGGGCCCTCTACGCGCAAAATCTCTTTTTCTTTCATGCTGCCGAACACATGGTCGGTGAATTTTCCGCCCGGCATGTGCCGGATGTGCAGCTCTACGCTGTTACCTTGCGGGGCGTTCGCCATCGAGTAGCTGCGGCGCGCGCCGTCGCGCAGCAAAAATTCAATGTACTGGCCCGCTTTGTATTGAAAAGAGTCGTTGGCCGGGAGCTGTAGCTGGATCAGCATCACATCGGCAGACACCTTCTGCAAAGAGGTCACCCGGGTGGGCATTTTTTTGATTGGCAGTGCGCCTTCTGCGGAGACCTGGCGCGACTCCAGCACCACGTCAGAGGTCGCTGTGGCGCAGCAGGTCAGCACCAAGCCTTGGGACTCCTCTTCGGGGCTCAGGGCTTTTGTTTGGTGGGCGCCATGCACCACGCTACCGGACAGCATCTTGCACTTGCAGGAGCCGCACGCACCGTCTTTGCAGCCATATGGCAAGCCCACGCCTTGGCGGATACCCGCGGCCAGCAAGGTTTCATCACTTTGTGCGCTGAATTGACGGCCACTGGGCTGCACCGTGATGGAAAAAGGGGCCGCGGCGGAGAGGGTCTCGCTCATCTTGGGTATCCTAGCTAGCTGCTGTGTAGAAAGCCCTCGATTTTGCCCTCAAACCAATCCCCACTTGGCGCGCTCCCCGCGCGCTTCCGCCGTCCGCGTGTTCTGATCATCGGCTGTGGTGATGTGGGGACGCGGGTCGTACGCGCCATGGGCGCGCGCGTTCAGTGGATGGCGCTCACATCCAGTCCTGATCGCGTCCCGGCACTCCGGCAAGCGGGTGTGAGGCCCTTACTGGGCAACCTTGACCGGCCCGTGACGTTGCACCGTTTGGCGGGCTTGGCAGATCGTGTGCTCTACCTGGCGCCCCCGCCCACGGAAGGCTGGTCAGACCCGCGTATCCTGCAGGCTACCCAGGCCCTGCGCCGACGTAGCCCGCCACGCGCCTTGGTTTACGGGTCCACCACCGGCGTCTATGGCGATTGCCAGGGCCAATGGGTGACAGAAGAGCGCGTTCTTGCGCCCCAAACTCCGAGGGCGCAACGCCGGGTTCATGCGGAAGCGGCGGTCCGCACGTGGGGTAAGGCCACGGGTACGCCGGTTTCCGTACTCAGAATCCCCGGCATTTATGCGCCGGATCGGGTCGGTGGTACACCGAAAACGCGCCTCCAAAAAGGCACGCCGGTCTTGCAGGCTGACGATGATGTGTACACCAACCACATACACGCAGAGGATCTGGCAGCGGCTTGCTGGCGCGCTCTCTGGAAAGGTGCACCCCAGCGGGTCTATAACGTCTGCGACGACACCCGCTTGAAAATGGGAGACTACTTTGACCTCGCGGCAGACCTATACGGGTTGCCGAGGCCACCAAGGGTGCCCCGTGGCACCGCGGTGGAGCAGCTGCCTGTGATGCTGCTGACGTTCATGAGTGAATCCCGGCGCATCAACAACAACCGCATGAAAGCGGAGTTAGGTCTGAAATTGCGTTATCCGGATGTGGCTACCGGCTTGGTCTCGTCACCGGACGGCGCGTAAAGTCTGGACAAGATTTTCCAGACCAGCCAGCTGGTCATCAGAGTGATAGGGCCGGCCCACAAAACATCACTGAACCAGTGGGCAACCGCTGACATCCGCGAAAACCCAATGGCCAGGCCAGCGCTGGTTCCCGCTATCAGCCACCACCTGCGGCGACGCGCCTGAATCAGCATGAGGCTGCAGAAAAAGAATCCGCACGCTACATGGCCGCTCACAAAGGAGCAGTTGTTGTCACATTGATCGGTGATCACGGTCGCGCGGGTGAACTGCTGAGTGCCACCGAAGATTTCAACCTGGTAAGGCCGGGCACGTTGCCAATTTTCTTTGAAGCCGAGGTTGACCACGGCACCTGGACCTGCGATGCCGGCACACACCACAAACGCCAGGGGCAGCCTCCAGGCTTTGTAACGCGAAAGAAGATGAGAGGTCAGCCAGCCCACAGCAGCCACCAGCAACATGACACGGAATGCCGCAGGCGCCCATGCGTTAATCCATTCGACCCACCACCAGGTGCGGGAGGCAATGGCCGGTGTGTCGCCCACAAACAAGGCAGCGGCTTGGATATCCAAGGTGGGCCACAGTGTTGGCACCAGAGCGGCCACGATCATGGCAGCGACAAGCTGCCAAAACAGCATTGGAGTGGAGTTCACAGGGTGCGACATGGCGTGGGCGCGTGCAATTCAAAAACCAAGGATTGTGAATCAAGCCGGCTCCAGCCCCCGGGGGCGCAGGGCTTTCCCGCTTGAGACGCACATAAAGAAAAAGCCGAATGTTCAAAGAACATTCGGCTTTAATCTGGTGCCCAGGGCCGGACTCGAACCGGCACGCCTTGCGGCGGGGGATTTTGAGTCCCCTGAGTCTACCAATTTCACCACCTGGGCAGGTAATTTGTGAAGCTCGAATTATGGCACATTTACGGGATGAAATATCCAACTATTGAAGAAGCAATCGGAAAAACTCCTTTGGTCGCGTTGCAACGCATCCAAAACACAGACAACCAGGCCCGCAATAACGTGGTTTTGGGCAAGCTCGAGGGCAATAACCCGGCCGGGTCTGTGAAAGATCGACCCGCCTTGTCCATGATCCAGCGTGCCCAAGAGCGGGGCGACATCCAGCCGGGCGACACCCTGATCGAGGCTACGTCTGGCAACACCGGCATTGCCTTGGCAATGGCCGCGGCCGTCAAGGGCTACCGCATGGTGTTGATCATGCCCGAGGACTTGTCGATCGAGCGCGCCCAAACCATGAAGGCGTTTGGCGCCGAGCTCATCCTCACGCCCAAGAGCGGCGGCATGGAGTACGCCCGTGACTTGGCCGAGC
>DAINNP010000010.1:0-18799 GCA_036735785.1 Rhodoferax sp.
GCCGGTCGCCGGTGTTGACGGCCAGCGCAGCCAGGTAGGCGCTGTAATCGGCTTCATTGGCGTAGAGGGTGTAGCGGGTCAGGGCGTAGATGGCGTCTTTTTGTCCCTTGGACCACAGGCCTTCGCCTTCTACATAGGCGCGTATGGCCGAGAGCAGGGCAATGCTGAGGTAGGTCAGCACAAACAGGCCCACCACCACACCACCAAACATCCAGACCACAGCAAATAGCCGCCTGCGTTTTGTGACCGGCAGGTCTGGGGCCGACAAGTCAGCCGCAGGAGTCATCTGTACCTCCCCCATAAGGAATGCCGCTTCAAACGTGTGAACGCATCAGCATGGTTGACCTCACTATACGCGAGGGCCTACAACCTAGCGCGAGGCCCCATGTTGCGGGCTTTACACCCCAGCAACATCTGCTTCATTCGGGCTTCAACGCCATCGCTAGCATCAGCTTTGGGAATATCCCCATGTTTCACACTCGCAGGAGGCCTCATGCCACTGTTTCATACCCCCCTGTTTGGAGCCACCATGGTCGGATCGGCCGCTGTGTGGCTGTCAATAGTTGCCTCCGTGGCACATGCACAGGCTACCCCACTGGAACCTGCGCACACCCTGCGTGAACGGATCAAGGAAGAAATGAAGGTGCGTCGCACCGAGCGAAATGACGCATCCACCCCAGCGGCCGTGCTCACCCGAACGGGCACTTACAGCTTCCACTTTCGACACGATGGTGTGGAACGCGCTTACCTAGTGCACATCCCCACCGGCTACCGCAATGGCACCCCCACACCGGTGGTGTTTGCTTTCCATGGTGGCGGGGGGGACATGAAACTCCAGGCGTCCGAGCATTACGGTTTGGTCGACAAGGCGGACAGTGCTGGATTTGTGGCGGTGTTCCCCAACGGCTACAGCCGTCTCCCCGGTGGCAAGTTAGCCACCTGGAATGCGGGCAACTGTTGCGCGCAGGCGCGGGATGCGGGCAGCGACGATGTGGGACTTGTGCGCGCCATCTGGAACCGCTTGCAAACCCAGGTCACTACAGACCCGCGCCGGGTCTATGCCACCGGCATGTCGAACGGTGGCATGCTGAGCCACCGACTGGCCTGCGAAATGGCTGATGTCTTCAAGGCCGTGGCCCCGGTAGCCGGCACCGATGGCACCTTAAACTGCAAACCGACTCGGCCCGTGTCGGTACTGCAAATACATGCAAAAGACGACACCCATGTCCTCTTCAATGGCGGTGCTGGGGACGAAGCATTCAAAGACAAAAGCAAAGTCGCCGAGTTTGTCTCCGTGCCGGAAACCGTCCAGCGCTGGAGTCGGCGCAACCAGTGCATCGCGCCACCCAGACGGGTACTCACCGTACCCGGCGCCTACTGCGACGCTTACCAGGCCTGCGCAGGGGGCACCCAAGTACAACTCTGCGTGACAGAGACAGGTGGCCATTCCTGGCCCGGTGGCAGTAAGGCCCGCCCACGGAGCGAGCCTGCATCTACCGCCATATCGGCCAATGACGTGATGTGGGACTTTTTCCAGCGTGTCAGCCAGCCCTAAGGCGCGTACTTCGCTACGCAATGAAGTCGGCGGGTACACCCTGGAACCGCATTTCTGCCTCAGAATTCGTCTATTCAGATGTTCCCTGCAAACAGACGTATGCGGAGCACCACCGCCTTATTGCTGATCCTCTTGTGCTTTGTCACATCGGCTCGCGCCGGGCGACCGGCCCCTGCACTGGTACAGGTAGACGATAGCAACCCACCATTCATGTACCAGGTGAATGGCGTTGCCACAGGCGTCTACCCCGCACTCGTAAAGGCAGTGTTTTCCCGTGCGGGCGTGCCGGTGCAAGTTCTGGCCAAGCCTTGGGGCCGAGCGTTGAACGACATGGACAGGGGGTTGGTGGAATTGCGGGGGTGTATCGCACCACGGAGCGTGTCGGCAAATGGGATTTCAGCGCGCCTGTATTCACCGAGAACATCGCTGTGTTTATGCGCAAGGATGCCAATTGGACATTCAACGAATTTTCTGATCTGAACGGCCGCACCATCGGTACCGTGCGCGGATGGAGCTATGGAGAGTCGTTTGATACCGCGCGTGCTATTCCTCTGCTCACCGCAGAAGACACACAGAGCGACCGACACAACCTTCGCAAGCTCGCCGGTAGACGGCTGGACGCTACCTCAACTCCAACCCGGCGCATATCGCATTCCCCAAAAGCAGTCAGCGGGAGGCTTTGCTGCAATGACTCAAAAAAACCATTGCCGAACTCAAGCGTGAAGGAAAAATTAACCGGATTTTCCTTCTGGAGCTCAGACGTACAGCTACGGCCGAGACACCCTGACTGGCCCGATAGGGTGTACAACTTACACACCGGCAAGCTCACGCAGCCCTCCGGGATCCACCAGATTCACCGTACGACCCGAGCCGCTGATAAGGCTGCGTTCCCGCAAATGGCGTAACACGCGGGAGAGCGTTTCTGGGGCAATTCCCAGCTGGGCAGCAATCAGGCGTTTGCGCTGCTGCAATTGCACGGCGCACCCGCCTTTGTCATTCGATTCGGCGTGCTGCAACAGCCATTCGGCACAGCGTGCCTCTGCGCCTTTAGCGAGGCGACTCACCGCCAGTTCCGTTTGTTCGCGGTGTGCTTGGGCCAAACCTGTCAGCAGAGTGGTGCTCAGTTGGCGGTTGCTGGCCAGTGCTGCTTGAAATTCAGCGATCGGCATCCTGCGCAGCACCACATCGGTCTGGGCCACCACATCCATCACGGCAGGCTGCAAGAGAACTGCTGCTGTCGGATTAAGCCAGCAAGACCCTTGCATCTGCCCGAGCTGGTGCTCCAACAGCTCGTCGTGGCTGCCGGGTTCACCGCTGATGCCCGTCAGCACGAGGCCGCTTTCCAGATACCACGCGGCCACCGTCGGGTCACCGCGACTTAACAGGACGGTGCCCGCCGCACAGCGTTCAAGGCGTGCACTGGCCAGAAACGAAGGGGGAGGAGTAGATGAGGGTGACAGCATGGCACCACTATGCCCGCCGACGCCGGGCTGCGCTTTGAGACAGATCAATGGTTTGGCGCACGCCGCCGCTCAAAAAAACCGCAACTTTGTGAAAAACCGCACTCTGCGACCCTAAAAAAACTAGAAACAATCTGTAACGACACGTAAGATTGCGCGCGTCACACATCTAGGGGTTTACGACTACAGATTCGCTCAAGCGGTCTGTGCGTTACCCCAGCCTGATGGCCTACGTTTTCGATAAGGCCACACTAAAAAATGAAAAAGCTCTTCTTCCGCTTGCTGGCTGCTTTCGCCTGTGCGGCTCAAGCCAGCGCAGCCAGTCCGTCAGTGGCTCTTTATTACGGTGCCTCGCCACCGTGGGAACTCCTGCGCGCGTTTGACCGGGTGGTGGTGGATCCCGGCCATGTGCCGGAGCCTCGCTCGATTAAGAATGGACCGCCCGAATTGGCAGCCTATGTGGCGGTGGGCGAAGTACAGCCCAGCCGCTCCTATGCGGCCGCAATTCCTACGGCCTGGATCAAAGGTGACAACAAAGACTGGGGCAGCCGGCTGATTGACCAGGCCCAACCGGGATGGCCTGTTTTTTTTGCAGAACGCGTGATCCAACCCCTATGGGCCGCCGGCTACAGAAGTTTCTTTTTCGACACGCTGGACTCTTACCACCTGTTCTCCAAAACTGCCGAAAGTCGCTCAGCACAAGAAGCGGGCATGGTTGAACTGGTGCGGGAGGTCAAACGACGGTATCCCCAGGCGAAGTTGATTTTCAACCGCGGCTTCGAAATCCTGGGTAAAACCCATGCACTAGTAGATATGGTGGCGGCAGAGTCCCTGTTCCAAGGGTTTGATGCTGGAAAAAACCGCTTCCGACCGGTGCCCGTAGCAGACCGCGAATGGTTGATGGGACAACTCTCGACCGTCAAAAACACCTACGGTTTGCCGGTCCTCGCGATTGACTATGTGCCGACCAACGACCGGACCTTGGCCCGCACTACCGCGGACCAAATCCGGGAGCTCGGCTTTACCCCATGGGTGACCACCCCTGACCTCACCAGCATAGGGGTCGGCAGCATCGAGGCCATGCCGCGCAAAATACTCGTAGTGCACAGCACACCGGTCAATGAGGCTGCACTGCGCATACTGCAACCTGTGCGGATGTTGTCGCTGCCACTGAACTACCTGGGCTATGTGCCGGAGTTTATCGACGCCAACCAACTACCTGACCACCCCCTGAAGGGACGTTACGCAGGAGTGGTCGTTTGGCAAACCGCCCCAGGCACTCCGACTGAGCAGCAGCGCTTGTCGGGGTGGTTACGCAAACAAGTGCAAGACACAGTACCGGTGGCATGGCTCAACATGCCGGCTAGCTTGCCTGACAGCAGTTTGCGCAGTGCCTTGGGCATCACGCTTACGCCCACCTCCGGGGCTATTGCCCCGATCACCGTGGTGCAACAAAGCGGGATCATGGGGTTTGAGCGGGCGCCAACGCCAGCGCTCGACAGCTTTGCGGGGATGACCGTCGAGGGCGCACAGCCTCTGTTGGTGCTAATGCAAGCCGATCGCACCCAGCACGCTGCGGCCATCACGCCGTGGGGTGGCTTTGTGAGCGCGCCGTTTGTGACCTCGGTTCTGCCCGGCGAACTGGGCAGCCGCTGGGTGGTGAACCCGTTTGACTTCTTGAGCCAGGCGCTGCGCCTGCCAGAGATGCCCATCCCGGACACCACCACCGAATCCGGCAAACGCATGCTCATGGTCCACATGGACGGCGATGGCTTTATCAGCCGCTCCGAGACGCCCGGCAACCCCATCGCCGGTGAAATGGTCCGTGACCGTGTAGTGCGCAAATACGCGCTACCGATGACCATCTCGGTTATCGAAGCTGAAATTGCACCGGACGGCCTGTACCCCGGACTCTCGCCGCTGGCCGAAAAAGTGGCCAAAGAGATCTTTGCTGAGCCCCATGTGGCCATTGCCTCCCATAGCTACTCCCATCCCTTCTTCTGGTACCGGGCCAGCGCGGACGAAGGCCCGGGCAGCTACAACCTGCGCATACCCGGTTACCGGTTCAATGTAAAGCGCGAGATCGATGGATCCATTGCCTACATTGAGCGCCGCTTGGCCCCGCGCGGAAAAAAAGTGGAAGTTTTCCTGTGGACCGGTGACTGCATACCGACCAGCGAAGCACTGCGCACAGTGGCGGACGCGGGTATCGTCAATATGAATGGTGGTGACACTGTGGCCACACGCTCGAATCCGAGCCTTACCTACGTAGAGGGCCTAGGCCTACAGCGGGCCGGTGGCTTTCAGGTTTTTGCTCCCAACCAGAACGAAAACGTTTACACCAACAACTGGCAAGGACCGTATTACGAGTTTGAACGGGTCATCGAAACTTTTGAGCTCACCGAGTCCCCACGCAGGCTCAAGCCCATCAATATTTACTTTCACACCTACCTGGCGACCAAGCGCGCCGGTGTGCAAACACTGGACAAAATTTTTCAGTACGCGCTGAGCCAGCCAGTCACGCCGGTGCATATTGCCGACTATGCGCGCAAGGTGATGAACTTTCAGGACCTGTCAATCTCCAGAACCCCTCACGGATGGCAAATCCGGGGTGCGAGTGCGCTGCGCAGCTTCAGGCTTCCTGCTGCGGTGCCGCTGCCGGACCTCGCGTCCAGCCAAGGAATCGCAGGCTACACCGCAGAAAGCAGCGACCGCTATGTCCACTTGCATGCGGACTCGGTGTCCTGGGTGGCGTCGCATGGCGCGCCGACCAGCCAACCACTTTTGGTGTCTGCCAATGCCCGGGTGAACGACGCTCACAACATCCCCACCGGCATACGCTGGAGTTTGAGCGGCCATGTGCCGCTTCAATTCACCCTGAAGAATGTTCAGGACTGCGATGTGCGCCTAGGCAACCGCAAGTTAACGCCCCTCCGCCAGGAGGGCTCCTTCTCTCACTTTGAACTCACTGAACATGTTGCCCCATCGCTCGAAGCGCTATGCAGGAATTGATGGAGAAATTCCACGCCTGAAGCTGGCGACGGGTTGGCAACTGCTACTCATCGGCTTCATGGTGGTAACTCTTCTGGCTGTCGTATTCCCGCGCAAGGAACTGGTTGCCAAGCTCTACGAGCAAGAAACGCTCGATGAGCTTACCCTGTCCTACATCCAAAACCTGTACCGTGCCAGTACCGGCAACCTGGATGTGGCGTTGCTGCTCGCTCGCGTCCAGCAACACAAACTGGATCTGCCGACTCTGAGACTGATGCTGCTTGCACCCGCAGCAGAGGGCGAACTGCGTCAACGCACCGCTGCCCGCACGATTTTGCTCAGCGCTTATGACCGCCGCTTGCAAAAAAGCACCAACGCCGAGCAACTGGCTGAACTCCGCCAAGGACTGCCCGCGTTTCTGGATCCGGCGCTCGCCGACCCAATGACTGAAAGCATGGCCCAGCAGTTTGCAGATCTGGCATTCACGCTCGACAACCCTGATGCGGGTTTGAAGTTCATCGCAAAAACCCAAAAATCCAGTGGCCCTGATGCCCTGGAGCGATATGCCGTGCGCGGCTTGGCACGTGGCAACTATGAGCAAGCGGCAAGGTATTACTTCATGGCACAGCAGCAAACAGAACCGTACACCGACAAGCGGCGGCTGTTCATGGCCGGGGTAGACACCCTGATGGCAGGTGGCTTGTACGCCCGCGCCATGAGCGCTGCGAAGACACACCTGGGCGCACTGGCGCAAGACAGGGTCACGCTGCGCTACCTGGCACGCGTTGCACTGGCGGCGGGTTATCCGAACGAGGCCAACGCCTATGCCAAAGCCCTGATTTTTCAGCCGCAAGGAGCGCAACCTTGAGCCTGCGCCATGCCTGGATCCTTGCGCTATATCCTGCTTGGGGCGCTGCGTGGGCCCAAGAAAACCCGACACCGGGTCAGGATTACCAATCCCTGCAAATCGCCAGTAGCACCGAGCTGAAAGGTTTGCAAAGCCTCTACGAGCAGCACCGGAATTTGCCCTTTCTCCGCTTGGAGAAGCGAGGAAATCAATTCACCCTACGGGCCGGCTTTTGGCGTAGCACCGAAGAGGCGCGGCGCGCCCTTTCGGGCCGCGCCATCCCGGGTGCCCAGCTTCGCATCGCGGTGCTACGCCCCCAGTTGCTGCTGCAGACCAACTGGACCTCGAATGCCCCGCTCGCGCAAGATGCCCGTCCCCTGGCCGCAGAGCCCCTGCAGCCTAAACCCGCGACACCCGCGCCCCCTTCGCCCCCATCTCCCTCGCCTGTCCAGCCTGCCCAGTCGGCTCCCATCAGGGCACCGGAGAGCATCACACCCAAGGCCGATAGACCTGACGACGGCAAAGCGACGGGCTTGACCCTGCGCAACCTGAACCTCGAAGACATGGCCCTGTCTTATGGCGTGCTGCTCAGCACCGGGGACTTGCAACCGGCCCTGCAGATTGCCCGTGCAGCGGTGCAGATGGCTCCCGCGAACCGGGAATGGCGCCTCCGCTTGGCGAAAGTTGCGGAGTGGACCCAACAGCCGCTGATTGCCGCGCAGCAGTGGGCCTATATCTTCCAACAAGGCGCCCGGGACGCAGAGACTCTGGCCAATGTGACCCGACTCGCCTGGCAGATGGAAGACCTCCAAGTCCCCTTAAGCGCATGGCAAACGCTGGCCAAACGCCGCCCGCTCAGCGCTGCGGAAATGGTGGAAGTGCTGAAGCTCTTTGAAGAGTCCGCACAGCCTGCAGAGGGCTCCCTGTTCTTTGAAGCCCAGTACCTGCAGCGGGGTGATCTGCAACTGCTGGAATACGCCGCGCGCCTTGCAGGCAACTACGGAAATGACGCACGCACGCTGCAGCTGCAAATTTTGCGCAGCCGGGCAAACCCCTTTTCGCTGAGCGCGGTGCTCGATGTGGTGATGGTCTATGTCCGCAGCAACCGGCTGCCGGAAGCCCTTGCATTTATGCAGAGCCACGAAGCACGAGTGCCCGCCGAGGCCTCGGAATTCTGGCGCCTGCTGGGTGAAGTAGCTTGGGACCTGCAGCGGGTGGATATTGCACGCGGGGCCTATGCCAATTACGTCAAAAGTGAATCGGCCACCAGTGACGATTGGGGCCGCCTCGTGGCATTGGCCGGCGTACAACAAACAGACCAGGCCGCGAACCTCGCGCTGGAAGGGTACCGCCGCTTTGGTACCTTCGCCCTGCTGACACAGGCGCTGGAGATGTTTGCCAACCAGGCCCAATGGAACCGCATGGGCGAGGCGCTGGCGCTTTTGCAAGGGGCGGCACTCACGGATGCCGAGTCGTCGAGCCAGTTTTTGCTGCTACGCGCCCGGTATGCGCAAGGCCTGAAACAAGCAGATAACGCGTGGGCCGATCTGCGCCGGGCCATGGTGATGGATCCGATGTCCAAAACCGTGGGCCTCAGCAGCTTGTGGTTTTTGATAGACCAGCAACGCACCGCGGAGCTGACCGTGGCCCTCAAGCACTACCAGAGTAACGGCGGGGATGCGGACTATTGGCCTGCCTTTGCTGCAGGCCACCAGGTGCTCAACCAACAACGGCAGGCACTCAGCTGGTACCAACGCATCGTGGCCAAAGCGCCGCAGGATGCCTTCACCCTCCTGAACTATGCCGACGCGCTGGAACGCAACCAACAGGCAGGCATGGCCGCACGGGTGCGCCGCCATGCCTGGCTGATCTTGCGGGCGCAGTTTCCAGCAGACACAGCGCGCACAGAGGCCGATACGTCCAGCGCCGAATGGCGCACGCTCTTGAGGCTTTCGCTCTTGAACCGGCCTGGTGATCCTGCATTGCAACAAGCCCGCGACTGGGCCCGCAGCCTCAAGGCACTGCCCGCCGACGCTTCCGCCCCGGAGACGACCGAACTGATCTTGGCCTGGGCCATCAGCACCGAACAATTTGTCAATGCGCGGACGTGGATGGCCCGCCGCTTTCGTGAGCAAGCCCAGGCGCCCGTGTGGGGTCGGGCCCAAGTGGCCCTGCAAACCGGAGACACCCGGGACATGGACGACCTGCTGCAGACCCAACGCGAGGCACTGCCGATCTACAACCGCTACGACATCGAACACGCCATGGGCCTGCACGCAGAGGCTCTGACCACAGCATTCAATGGGCTCACGCGCAGCCCGGATGACGAGGCCTTGTACGACCGCTGGCGCCAGCATGCGCCCGCCCAAGCGGCTTATCTGGAGAACACGCTGAAGAGCGAAAACGCAGGCAGCTTCAGCAACTTCTCGGTCGGGCAGCATGCCCAGTGGCCGGTGAAACAGGGGCTGGTTGCAACCCTGGGCTGGACCAGAGCCCGGCAAACCTCAGGCGATGCGGGACTGCAAACGCTGCTCACCGATACCGAGCAACTCAACAACTTGGGCCTCCAATGGACCAGCCCCGGGCAAAACGGGGCGCTCACTCTATTCCAGCGCCGGGAGCTGGGCACCATGAATGGGGCGCAACTCAGCCAGTCACTCCGTCTGCCATATGGCCTTCTGTGGAGCATCCGCCTAGACATCGGCAATGCCAGCCAGGCCAGCCCCGCCATGCAAATTGCAGGCGCAGAAGACAGCCTGAGCACCACCCTCGGTGTGCAGCTGGACAAACGCCTCAACCTGCAAGCCACCCCGGCCGTAAAGCGCTATTACAGCCAACTCGGTGACGGTCTCGGACGTGGTCAGTCTCTCGACCTCGAAGCCGGATACCGCCTGCGGGTGGACTATCCGGACTGGCGGCTCCGCGTCAACTTGCGCAGACAAGTCTTTGACCGCGAAGACGGGCTCAGTGCCGGATCGCTGCAGCGCTACCCGGAAGCGTTTCAGCAAGCCGTGAGTGCAGGCACGCTCAGCACCACCAACTATTTCTTGCCGGAAAGCAGCACCAGCTGGGGCCTGTGCCTTGGCATGGGCGAGAACTTGGGCGGGCAGAGCTTGCAAAACGGATTCAGCCGCGGCTGGCGCCCTTTTGTCGATGCCTGTTTGCGCCATGACTCGCAGGCCGGCGAGGGTTACTCCTCACAGGTCGGTCTGGCGGGCTCGGTGTTCGGACGGGACTTGATGCGCATCGAACTCCAACACAGCGATGGCCTTGCCAGCAGCAACGGGCCGGGCAGAACCTTGACCTTGCGTTACCGCAATTACTTTTAACCACGAGCACCCTGATGAAACTCCACACTCTCTTGTGCACCGCTGCGCTGGCCCTGACCGGTTGCGCCACCTCCATCGAATCCAATACCGGCCGCGGCACGCTGGAAGCAGGCGCCTCCTGGGCGTTGCTCCCCTTGTCCAACAATACCGACACGCCGCAAGCGGCGCTCAGTGCAGAGTCCATGCTGGAACACCTGCTGCGTCGCCGTGGTGTGCCGGAACTCAAGATCTACCCCGCGGCCCTGTCACGGGACAGCTTGTTTGAACCCTCAGAGCGGAAAGTCAGCGAAGAAGCCCAGAAGTGGGCCCGCGAACAAGGCGTTCGCTACGCGGTGAGCGGCAGTGTTGAAGAGTGGCGCTACAAAGTCGGCCTCGACGGCGAGCCCGCTGTCGGCATAACCGTCAAAGTGACAGACCTGAGCTCAGGGCAAATCGTCTGGAGCACTACAGCAGCCAGCAGCGGGTGGAGCCGGCAAGCCCTGTCAGGCGTGGCGCAGGCGGTCATGCGCGACGCCCTGACCAGCTTGCCACTGCCCGCCGTGGCACCTGCAAAGTAAGTCGCTTATGGGAGCACCCTCCTCGACCAGTTGGCTCAAAAAGCTCATCAGCCCGCATCGGCTGGCACCCGATCCGGTGCTGGCCCGTGACCAGTGGCTCGAAATATTTTTGATCCCCCTGATCGGCATTGCTGTGGGCTGGTGGATCAGCGCCGACGACCCGATGCTCGCGCAAAGCCACTTTCCCTGGCTCTGGTTTGCACCGGTCTTGATTGCGTTGCGCTACGGCGTTTCGCCGGGCTTGCTGAGTAGCATTCCGCTGATCATCAATTGGTTGATCGCCAACGCCATGGGCCGGGTTGAAGATGCCTTCGCCTTCCGCTTTTTCTTCGGAGCGGGTGTGCTGGTCATGGTCTGCGGCGAGTTCAGCGATGTGTGGCGTGATCGTAATGCGCGCATGGAGGAGACCTATCTGTATGTGACCGAGCGTCTTTCGCGGCTTACCAAGAGGCACCTGCTGCTCAACCTCTCCCACGATCGGCTTGAACAAGAGATGCTGATCCGCCCGGGCTCCCTGCGCGACGCCTTGGCCCGCCTGCGGGGCATGGCCATGCAACCCACCCCGCAGGATGAGCCCATGCCGGCGGCCAACAGCTTGTTGCAGTTGCTGTCGCAGTATGTCAATCTGGAATCCGCCACGCTGTATGCCATCAAGAACCCGGACACTGACCCGCAATTGGGTCCGGCTCTGGCAGTGATTGGGGACCCGCTACCGCTCTTGCCGGGAAATGTGCTGTTCCAGAAAGCACTGGAAACACGGGCACTGGTGCACATCGCCGGCGAAGACATCAGCAGCTCTGACCCCGACAGCCCCTTAGTGGTCGCCCCGCTGGTGGCTGGCAACGACACCATATTGGGCGTGCTGGTCGTGACCCGTATCCCGTTTTTCTCATTGACAGTCGAGAATCTGCAAATGATGTCAGTGATCCTGGCTTATTACGCAGACAACATCCGGATCGGCCCCGAAACCTACAAAGTCCAGCAGGTGCTTCCAGGCATCCCGGCCGTGTTCGCAGAAGAACTGGTGCGCATGAGCCGGCTGAATCATTCGGTCGGTTTGTCCAGTCATTTGGTGATCATGACCTTTGAGGGTGCGCTGGGTGCCGAGATAACCGCCGAGTTCGTCCGCATCAAGCGCGGGCTGGATTTGTACTGGCAAACGCAGATCCGCGGGCTCCCCGCTGTCGTGGTGCTGATGCCATTTGCATCAGACTCAGCCAAAGAAGGTTTCATCCAGCGGATCGATGACTGGCTGCAACTGCGCTTTCATGGCGATATCCAAAGCCTGCAAGTCCGCCTGCACACCATTGACTTCGCCTTGGAAGACCCGGTCGAAGCGCTGACCACCCAGCTCACCCCCTGAAAGAGCCCGCATGTACACACTCAAGTGGGCCTGGGCGGCCATCGCGATTGAAGTGGGTGTCTTCCTGAGCCCGCTGCTGCATGAATCCCATGTGGCGGCTTTGCTGGCCATGTTGGTGCTGCACGCCTTGGCGAGCGCGATCGTGGCCTCGGGCAGTTATGTGCTGCTGCCTCACAAGTACATGCGGCCCCGCGTAACCGTGTGGTTGCTCTTGTTTCTTTTTGCATTTGTCGCCCCCCTGATCGGTGCGGTCGGGATGCTGATCATCATCTGGACAACCTTCCGCAAAGAGTCGCTGGATGGAGCCCTGCCCAAGCCGGTGACGGTACCCCTGCCAGAGTTTGATGTACAAGCCAAAGACGTCAGCCGCAGTGGCCAAGGCTCCATCCGCTCACGCCTGAACCCGCATGTGCCCAGTGCCATCAGACTCCAATCGCTAATGACCTTGCAGGCAATTCCTACCCGGGTTGCTAACCCCATTCTGGATGAGCTGCTGAGCGACAACTCTGACGATGTGCGCCTCGTGGCGTTCGGCATGTTGGATGCCGGGGAAAAAAAGATCAACGCCGACATCCAGCGTGAACGCCGCCAACTCGACCAGGCAGACAGCGACGCGCAGCGCCACACCTGCTTGCGACACCTTGCAGAACTGCACTGGGAACTGATTTACGCCTCCCTGGCGCAAGGCGAGCTCAGAAAGCACATCCTCAGCCAGACGCTGCAATATGTCGAAGCCACGCTGGCCCTGGTGCCCGAGCCGGACGCCGCCATGCTGTTCCTCAAAGGACGGACCCTACTGGCCATCGGCGAATACGCGCCAGCCCAAGCCGCCATTGAACACGCGATTACGCTCGGCCACCCCCTGGTGTCTGCTGTGCCCTATGTGGCCGAATTGGCCTACCAGCGCCGCAACTTCGCGCAAGTTAAACAATCCCTGCTCCGCCTGGAGAAACTCAACGTCGCCTCCCGTACCCGGGCCGTTGTAGACATCTGGACCGGACGAGACAACTTTCCACACCGCAGTGACCGCAACTACCTCCCCCACATCTGAACCCGTCCTGCCAAAGGCAGAGCAGGTCGACGTCATGCTTCTCCTGGAGGGCACTTTCCCCTTTGTATCCGGGGGGGTGTCCAGCTGGGTCCAGCAAATCATTCTGGGTTTTCCGGACATCCGCTTCGGTGCCATTTTTCTGGGAAGCCGCAAGCAAGACTACGGGCAGATGCGCTACACCTTGCCGCCCAACCTGGTCCATCTGGAAACGGCCTATCTGTACGAAGACGAGGCGCCCCCACCGATCGCACGTGTCAAGGCGCCGGCTAAAAGCATGGAGCTGGTGGAGCGGATGCACGACATGTTTGAGAACGATCTGCGCCACCCTGAATGCCCGCACCTTTTTGCCAGCATGATGGACGAGGCAGGCCCCGGCGGAATGCTCAGCCATGACATGTTCCTCTACAGCGAGGGGTCGTGGGACTACATCAAAAAAGCCTACCGCAGCCGCAGCACCGACCCCTCGTTTGTGGATTATTTTTGGACCGTACGCACGATCCACCGGCCGTTCTGGGGGCTGCGGGAGGTCGCGGTACGCGCACCCAAAGCGCGCATCTACCATGCGGTGTCTACCGGATATGCCGGCATTCTGGGCGTCCTGCTCAAGCACCGGAACAAGCGCCCCTTCATGCTCAGTGAACATGGCATCTACGTCAAAGAGCGGAAGATCGACCTCTACCAAGCCCAGTGGATCAAGGACAACCGCAGCGTGTTTGAGCACGACCCCTCGCGTGTCAGCTACTTCCGGCAGTTGTGGATCCGGTTTTTCGAACACCTCGGCTACGTGACGTACCACGCCGCAAACGACATCGTGGCGCTGTACGAGGCCAACCGGCAACGGCAGTTGCTCGACGGCGCGCCCGAGGAGCGCACCTCCAACATCGCCAACGGGATCGACGTGGTGAAGTTCGGTGCCCTGCGCAAAGACTGGCCGGAAGGTCCGCCGCAGGTGTTGTGCCTGATTGGCCGTGTGGTGCCGATCAAAGACATCAAGACCTACATCCGCGCTGCGCGCATCATCGCCAACCGCATGCCCGGGGTAGAGGCCTGGATCGCCGGCCCCGAAGACGAGTCGCCCGAATACGCGCAAGAGTGCCGCGACCTGGTGGCCCAACTCGGACTCGAAAACACCGTCAAATTCCTGGGTTTCCAAAAGCTCACTGAGCTGCTGCCCCAAGTCGGGCTCGTGGTTCTCACTTCCATCAGCGAAGCCCTGCCCCTGGTCATTCTGGAGGGCTATGCCGCGGGCGTGCCCACCGTCAGTACCGATGTGGGCTCTTGCCGCCAACTCGTGTATGGCTTGCCGGGCGAGGATGAGGCCCTGGGCGCATCCGGGCGGGTGGTGCGGATTGCAGACCCCCAGGCCATGGCGGAAGCCACGCTCGAGCTGCTGGGCGATCCGGCCGAATGGCAGCGGGCCCGCGAGTCGGGCATCCGGCGTGTCGAAAAATACTACGCACAGCACATCATGTTTGACCGCTACCGGTCGCTTTACGACAAGAACTTCGCATGGCAGGCATAGGCTTCGAACTACGCAAACTCTTGCGAAAGCAGACCTATGCAGGTTTGCTGCAGGCCTACGCTTTCGCCGGCATCATCAGCTCCGGACCTTGGGTGCTTTCCATCGTGGGCATCATGCTGATTGGCCTGCTGAGCGCGGGGACAGGGGTGGCGTCGCCCCGGGTCAGTGTGTCGCAGTTTCAGGTCACGGTGACCTATCTGTTTCTGATCTCACTGATCAGCACCGGCCTGGTTCAACTGTCGTTCACCCGCTTTGTGGCGGACCGCACGTTTGCCAAAGACGAGGCCTCGATCTTGCCCAACTTCAACGGGCTGATTCTGGTGGTGATGGGCGTCAGCATGCTCGTGGCCCTGCCCTGCGTGGCGCTCTTTTTCCCCGAGCAATCGGTGCTCTACCGCTTGCTGTTCGTGATGGGCTTGGGGGTCATGTCCGCGATCTGGATTGCGACTGTGTTCCTTACCGGCATGAAGCATTACCGCGCGATTGTCCTCATGTTTTTTCTGGGCTACAGCGCCACCTTGGGCCTGGCCTTGTTGCTGCGGGGGCCGCTAGGTCTGGAGGGCTTGTTGCTCGGCTTTGTTCTGGGGCACTACCTGCTCTTGATGGGCATGGTTTATCTGGTTTACCAGCACTACCAGTCCGACCGCTTTGTCGCGTTTGACATCTGGAAGCGCGGCGCCATGTACACCAGCCTGATGGCCACCGGCTTCCTGTTCAACCTGGGCGCGTGGATCGACAAGCTGATGTTCTGGTATTTCCCCAGCACCGGGCAGCAAGTCATCGGGCCCCTGCATGCTTCGGTGATTTACGACTTCCCGATCTTCTTGTCGTACCTGTCTGTCATCCCCGGAATGGCCATTTTTCTGGTGCGGATTGAAACCGACTTTGTGGAGTACTACGTCAAGTTTTACAACGCAGTCCGCGAGGGCGCCACGTTGGACTACATCGAGCGCATGCGCAACCACATGGTCTACCACGTGCGCCGTGGTTTGTTTGACATCGCCAAGATCCAGGGCATCGCCGTCCTCTCCACCTTTGCGGCCGGCGGCGTGGTGCTGCCTGCGCTGGGCATCTCCACCTTGTACCTGCCGCTGCTGTATGTCGATGTGGTCGGTGCCGCGCTGCAGGTGGTGCTGCTGGGGATATTGAATATTCTGTTTTACCTCGACCAGCGCCGCGCAGTGGTTGTGCTGACCGCCATGCTGCCCCTGTGCAATGCGGTGTTTACCGGCATCACCTTGCACCTGGGCGCGGCATGGTTTGGCTATGGCTTTGCGCTGGCGATGCTGGTCACCGTGCTGACTGGCATCTGGATTCTCAGCCGCAAGCTTGAGGCACTGGAGTACGAGACTTTTATGCTCCAGTAAGGAGCCTCGCCCGCCTGCCGTCCTGAAGCCTCAGGCTTTGCGATAGCCGTCGGGGTTGCGGCTCTGCCAGCGCCAGGAGTCTTCGCACATCGACTGCAGGTTTTGCGCGGCCTGCCAGTCCAGCACGGCTTTGGCCAAAGCAGCATCGGCATAACACTGGGCCACATCACCCGGGCGGCGCGCCACCACGTCATAGGGTACAGGCTTGCCGCTAGCCTGCTCAAAAGCGCGCACCACATCCAGAACGCTGTAGCCCTGGCCGGTGCCCACATTCACGGTGAAGGTGTCAGCCCCCGCCAGGAGTTTGCGCACCGCAGCCACATGGGCTTGAGCCAAGTCTTGCACATGAATGTAGTCGCGCACGCCGGTGCCGTCGGGTGTGGCGTAGTCCCCGCCAAAAACTTGCAGGCGGGGGCGCTTGCCCACCGCAACCTGGGTCACAAAAGGCATCAGGTTATTCGGGATACCGGACGGGTCTTCCCCAATCAAGCCGCTCGGGTGGGCACCCACCGGGTTGAAATAACGCAGCACGCCCGCACGCAATGCTGGCAACGCGGTGCACTGCGCAGCGATCATGTCTTCACACACCAACTTGGTGTGGCCATAGGGATTGGTATGGCTGCGCGGGAACGACTCGGTGATCGGCACCGATGCGGGGTCGCCGTAGACCGTGGCGCTGCTGGAGAAGACCAATTTGTGGCCGCCGGTCGCGGCCATGGCCTGCAACAGCGCAATCGTGCTGCCCAGATTGTTCTCAAAATATTTGAGCGGCTGCGCCACGCTTTCGCCCACCGCCTTGAAGCCTGCGAAATGGATCACCGCCTCGACCCGGTGCTCGGTCAGCAGCGCTTCCAGGGTCGCACGGTCGCAGGCATTGCCGCGCTGGCACAGCACTTCGCGCCCAGTGATTTGCTGCAGGCGCTGTAAAACCTCGGGGTCGCTGTTGGAAAAGTCATCCAGAATCAGTGGCTGGTAACCCGCCTCCACCAAGGCCACATAGGTGTGGCTGCCGATGTAGCCAGCCCCGCCGGTCAGCAAAATAGTCGTTGGTGATGTCATTTTTATAAGCTCCCTCAAAAGTCGAGTGTGTCGGTAACACCCGAACTTTACTTGCCTTTGATGAAGCTGCCACTGACACCGGCGGCGCTCACAACACCAGCAGCGCCCGGAAGTCGTTTACGTTGGTGTGGGTCGGGCCGGTGGTGAACAAGTCTCCCAGCGGCTGAAAGAAACCTACCGCGTCGTTCCGGTCCAGGCAATCGCTCAGGGACACGCCAGCCGCCGCTGCACGAGCCAAGGTGTCCGGAGTAACCAGCGCACCGGCGTTGTCTTCTACCCCGTCAATGCCATCGGTGTCGGCGGCCAGCGCCCAGACATTGGCTTGCGCTTGCAGGCCCTGGGCGAGCCCCATGCAGAACTCCCCGGCACGTCCGCCCCGGCCTTTGGCTGCACCTTCACGACGCGGGCGCACGGTCACGGTGGTCTCGCCGCCGCTCAAAATCACACAAGGCTTGGCAAAGGGTTGCACTGCAGAGGCAGGCTTATGCGCCGCCGTACGGGCCAAGGCGGCATGCACCTTGCCCACTTCGCGAGACTCGCCCTCCAACTCATCGCTCAAGATGTAGGCGTTCAGTCCCATGCTTCGAGCCAGGGCAGCGGCGGCCTCCAGCGACTGCTGGGGCGCAGCGATCAGGTGCACCGTGTTGTTGGCAAATACGGCGTCGCCGGGCTTGGGGGTTTCAAGCACACCGTCAGCGAGTGCTTTGAGCACGAAATCGGCATCTAGCCCATATGTATCCTGCGCGAGGCGCTTCAAAATCGATAGCGCGTCCGCACAAGTAGTCGGATCCGGCACCGTGGGACCACTGGCAATCACACTGGGGTCGTCACCCGGCACATCGCTGATCAGCAGCGTCACCACCTTGGCGGGATAGCAGGCCGCGGCCAAGCGACCGCCTTTGATGGCGGACAGGTGCTTGCGCACGCAGTTCATTTCCTGAATGCTCGCACCGCTCTCCAGCAAGAGCTTGTTGATGCGCTGCTTGAGCTCCAGGTTGATACCGCCCTGTACGCCATCCACATCCCACTGCGCAGGCAGCGTCAGCAAGGAGGATCCGCCACCGGAGATCAGGCAGATCACCAAATCGTCTTCGGTGAGCCCTTCGGTCAAAGCCAGGATGCGTTGGGCTGCGGCCAAGCCGGCAGCGTCTGGCACCGGGTGGGCGGCTTCCACCACTTCAATGCGGGCTGGAGCTGCGTCTGCCGGTAGCGGCGGGGTGTGGTCGTAGCGGGTAACGACCAGACCCGACATCGGCAAGTCTTGAGGCCACAACGCGTCCAGCGCATGGGCCATGGCGCCACCGGCCTTGCCGGCACCCAGCACCAGGGTGCGCCCCTTGGGCGGCTCAGGCAAGTACGCACCCAGCGTATGGGCGGGCAGCGCTTGACGCACCGCAGCCCAGTACAGCTGGCTCAGCAGCTCGCGCGGGGCGATGTCAGAGAAATGCGCAGGGGCATGGGGATGGGTTTCAGTACTTGGCATATTCATCGCTTGACGCAAAAGTAATTGGGGCAAAATTCAGGGGCGCACTGCGCAACAGCACAGCCCGGGATTCGGCGGTCGTGGTGCTCGCCTCTGGCAGCCAATCTGGCCTGCCAGCGGGATTCGGCCTCGACAGGAGCCACCTTTGCCGGTGGGAGACTTGTTTGACGGAGAAACACATTCATGGGCACTTTGCTGATCCACAACGCGCGCGC
>DAINNP010000011.1:0-8030 GCA_036735785.1 Rhodoferax sp.
TCAGATCGGCCTGGTACAGGTTGCTGGGCGCCTGGTCGCTAGTGCCGATGATCCAAATGTTGCGCTCCTTCAGCTCATTGAGCGTGCGCGCCAGGTTGGTCACCATAAAGTACGGCACCGTCTCAGCCGCTCCGCTGGCAACTTTGGCGACCGTGGCGTTGATGCCGGCGGCGTGGTCCTTGGGGGCAATCACGCAGTGGGCGCCGGCGCCATCAGCCACCCGCAGGCAGGCACCCAGGTTGTGGGGGTCTGTCACGCCGTCCAGCACCAAAATCAGGGGCTGGGTACGTTGCTCCGGCGGGAGTTCGGCGTTTGCGGCTTCGAGGTTTTCGAGCAGTTCATCCAGCGAATGTACTTGTTTGAGCTCATGCACCCGCGCGGCCACACCCTGGTGGCCATGGCTGCCGGCGAGTTTGGCCAAGCGCATGCCATCGGCTTCAATCACACGGACGCCTGCCTCAGCCACCCGCTCAAGAAACTGGCGCATGCGGGCATCACGGCGGGTGGGCTCGTAGTAAATTTCAACGATGGACTTGGGCGCGGTCTTCAAACGCACACCGACGGCATGAAAGCCGAATAGAACTTTGGGAGATGACATACCCCGATTATCGGGGGTACCGCCCAGCTACCTGTACTTCAGCGGACGTGGCTCTCAAAGAGCCCCTCAAATATCCCAGTATCAAACCAAGACCGGTTCACCGTGGCAAGCCAAGTAGCGTCAGGCACCGGTAGCAACCATCTAGAGGAAGCAAAGAGAAATTTCAAAAAAAACCCGCCTGAGCCCATGCAAAACATAGGTAAATTGCTATATTTTTTATAGCAATTTACTGAAACACGGACAAAGCGCAACGCGATCAGGCGGCCACAGCCTCAGGAACGACCTTGCCGGCTTCGATCAAAATCCGCCGGTCGCAGCGGGCTGCAATGCTGCGGTCATGCGTCACCAATACCAGTGTGGTGCCCTGTTCGCGGTTGAGGTCGAACATCAACTCCATGATTTTTTCGCCGGTGGCGAAATCCAGACTGCCGGTGGGTTCGTCGGCCAGCAAGACTGCGGGCTTGACTACAAACGCACGGGCCAGCGCCACCCGCTGCTGTTCGCCGCCGGACAGCACCTTGGGGTAGGAGTTCAAGCGCTGCGACAGGCCCACGCGTGAGAGCATTTCGGTTGCTGCGGATCGGGCGTCTTTACGGCCATCGAGTTCCAGCGGCAGCATGACGTTCTCCAGCGCGGTGAGGTTGCCCAGCAGCTGAAAGCTCTGAAACACAAAACCCACCTGGCGGGCGCGCAGTGCGGCACGGGCGTCTTCATCCAGCGCAAAAATGTCTTGCCCGGCGACCCGCACGGTGCCGCCGGTCGGCGTATCCAAGCCCGCAATGATGGAGAGCAAGGTGCTCTTGCCGGAACCCGATGCCCCCACAATGGCTGCGGTCTCACGGGTATTGAGTGCAAAATCGATGTCACGCAGGATCTCCAGCGTGCCGGTGGAATCTGTCACCGCCTTGAAAACATGCTCAACCGAAATAATGGAATCACTCATGGGGCTCTCTCTAGTTCGTAGACACTGTATCGCGGTACTCATTCTGGCCTCTTTTGCAGGGCTAAACCCGGCGATGGCAAAGGATGCGGCACCCCGGGCAGCCAACGGCGCCAAGATCCTGATTTTGGGCGACTCCTTGAGTGCCGAATATGGCCTCAAACGCGGCACCGGCTGGGTGACACTCTTGGAGCAGCGCTTGGGTCAGGAAAAGCTGGCCGCGACCGTGGTGAACGCCAGCATCAGCGGCGACACCACCTCCGGAGGGCGCTCGCGCCTGCCGGCGCTGTTGGCCCAGCACAAACCTACCGTGGTGGTTATCGAGTTAGGGGGGAACGACGCACTGCGCGGACTGCCCCTCACCATGACCCAGGACAACCTGACCGCAATGACACGCGCAGCCCAACAGGCGGGCGCCAAAGTGTTGTTGGCGGGGATGCAGGTGCCGCCCAACTATGGGCAGGACTACACCAAACGATTCAGCGAGACCTTTGCCACGGTTGCCAAGAGCACCAAGGCGGCCTTGGTGCCGTTTTTACTCAAAGGCGTGGCCGATGGACCCAACGCTGCGGCCATGTTTCAAGCGGACCGGATTCACCCGCGGGAAGAAGCCCACCCCACCATTCTGAACACCATGTGGCCGGCAATAAAAAACCTCCTCAAATGACGTGCACTTGGGGAGGTTGTTATGGGCTTGGCGGTCAACCCGCCAACATCACGCGGCGGGAGTTTCGGCGCTAGGAGCGGCACCATCGGCAGCGGCCAATTCAGCCGCCTCGTTGGGCGTGAGCTCAGGCTCGTCACCTGTCTTGCGCTCGGCTTTTTGCTTGAGCTTTTCCTCTTTTTTCTTCTTTTTAGCCAGTTCTTTCTGACGTTTTTCGTATCCGTAGTTGGGTGTTGCCAAAGTGTGCTTTCGTTAATTGGAGCCACTTTACCACCTCGGCCTGCGCTCACGCAGGCGGGCTGCTGTTTTCGAGGCTATCACTCGGGCTTTCCTGCCCCGGCCATTGCACCGACGCCCGATAGGCATGCCATGTTGCGTGGCCCAACAAGGGCCCCACCACCAGTAAGCCGGCGTGCCAAGGCACCATCAGGGCGCCTATCACCAGGGTGCTCAGCAAGGCCCCCCACCACACCATGACGCCCAGGTTGCACAGAAACACCTCGATGCTGGTGATCGCAGCAAACACCGCATCGGTGTCGCGGTCAAGAATCATGGGAATGGACACAACGCTCAAGGCGAACACCAGCAAAGCGAACCCGCCACCGACCACACCATAAGCCAGCACGAACTCGAGATTGTCCGGGTTGAACACGGCTTGGACTACGCCTGTCGTCGATGGCATGCCGGTGTTGAAAAACACGGCGAACACCACCAAAGAGGCTCGCCCCCACAGCAGCTCCAGCACAATCAACACGAGAACCAGCATCGCCATGCTGCCCAAATGCTGGTCCCAACACGTGATGGAGCCGCCCAACGAGGCGGGTGTACCCGCCTCCCGCCGGCGACTCACTTCATACAAGCCCATGGCCAGAAAGGGGCCGACCAACAGGCAGCCCGAAGCGATCGTCATGGTGTATTCGGGGCTGCTGCGGAATACGGCACCCAGCACCAAGGCCATGGTGGTGAATGCCACGCCATAAAACAGAGCGATTCCGGGATGGGCCTGCATGTCCTGCAGACCGCGCAAGAACCACTGCAAGGGCGCGCCCCATGCCAGGGTCGCGACAGACTTGCGGGGCGCCTCAGACGGCGGTGAAACGTAGGGTGCCGGTTCGGCATCAAGCGGCGAGGTCATGGGAGCAGCGTACGCCCTCCTCCATGCCTTGCCTACTCAGGAAAACACGCAGTCAGCGCAATACCTCGAGCGCCTGTGCAATGTCGGCTTGCAGATCAGCCACGTCTTCCAAACCGACCGAGAAGCGAACCAGCGTGCCGCGCAGCAGATGCTCGGGCCAACCGGAGCGCATGGTTTCCAGCTCATAGGGCACTACCAAGCTGATCGGCCCGCCCCAGCTGTAACCAAGCTTGAACAAGCGCAGCGCATCGCAGAAGGCATCCACCTCGGCTTGGGTGAAGCGTGGATCCAACATCACACTGAACAGACCGGCGGCGGTCCCGACCTCGCCTCCGGTCAGTGCCTTCCAATGGCTGTGACCGGGCGACTCCGGCAAGGCCGGATGCAGGACTTGCACAAACTCGGCTTGGGTCTGTGCCCAGGCCGCCAGCGAGCGCGTAGCGGCATCGTGGGCTTTGTACCGCAGGTCGATGGTCGGCAATGAGCGGAGCACCATCTCCACGTCATTCATGCCCACACCGATTCCAAAGCGCATATGGGTGAGCTTGAGCTTGAGGTGCAGGCCCGGATTGCGGGTGATCACACTGCCCATAAGTACGTCGCCACCCCCACTGGGGTATTTGGTCAGTGCATGGGCCGAGATATCGACGCTGACCCGCTCCGCCGCACCCGGCACCAAGTCAAACGGGCAGAACGCCAGGCCAGCACCCCAGGTGTTGTCGAGTGCAGCGTTTACCCGGCGCCGCTGGCAGATGCGCACCATCTCCACCAAATGGGGGAACTCAAGGCTGACAGACCCAGCTGCCTCTAGCCACACCAGCTTGGTCCGGCTGGAGATTTGGGCCTCCAAGTCTTCTGGGTCCATCGGGTTGTAGTACTGATGGGTAATGCCCCAACCTTGGAGCTCGCCCTCTACGATGGCCTTGTTGGGGCCATACGCATTGTCCGGGACCAACACCTCGTCACCACTTTTGAGCAGCGACATGGCCACCAAACCCAGCGCAGCCAGGCCACTAGGAACCAACAGGCATTCGTCGCCCCCCTCCAGGGTGGCGAGGCGCTCCTCCAGCGCATAGCTGGTGGGCGTGCCATGCAGCCCGTAGGTGTACGCCGACTTGTCTTTCCATTCGCGACTGCGCATGGCAGCCACACTCGGGAAGAAAACCGTCGAGGCCTTGAACACCCCCGGCTGGGGCGCCTCAAAACCAGCAGGCGGCTGGTAAGGATGGTGAATGAGGTGAGTGATCCGGTCGGTCATGCAACTACGCCAGCAACAAACAATGCGTCAAACGCTCCACTTTTGAATCAGCTGCTGCGGACGCAAAGAGTCGTAGCTCTCAAACGGCTGGTGAATCCAAGGGTTAGTCGGCAGGAACTCGACCGAGTAGTCGGGTGTGAACACGCTGACGGCCTTGGTCCAAATTACCGCGCTACGCAGCTCGGTGATCGGGGCGTAGTTGTTACGCAGCTGGTTGATCACCGCATTCAGGGTGTGACCGGAGTCAGCCAAGTCATCCACCAGCAACACCCGGCCTGCAATCTCACCCTTGGGCGTGGTGATGTAGCGGGCGATATCAAGGTTACCTTGCTGAGTGCCGGCTTCGGCGCGGTAAGAGCTGGTCGACATGATGGCCAAAGGCTTGTCAAACACCCGGGAAAGAATGTCACCGGGACGCATGCCACCGCGGGCCAGACACAAAATTGTGTCGAACTCCCAGCCGGACTGGAAGACCTTGATAGCCAGCTTTTCGATGAGATTATGGTACTCGTCGTAGCTTACATAGAGGTGTTTACCGTCTTCAGTCAACATCAAATTGCTCCTAAAAGGATAGCTGCTTGCGCAGTATTTACGTGGGCTAGAGGCATAAAACGCATAAAACAGCTTACTCAGGCAAATAAGGGTGGCGCATCATGATGGTGTGGTCCCGGTCCGGGCTGGTAGACACCATATGAATCGGCACGCCGGTCACTTGTTCGATACGCTGCAGGTACAAGCGGGCCGCTACCGGCAGCTTGTCGTATTGGGTCACACCCACGGTGCTGTCACTCCAACCCTCCATGACTTCATAGATGGGTTTGCAGCGCTCAATCTCATCGGCGCCCATGGGCAAGATGTCGATTTTTTCGCCATCTACCTCATAGCCGGTGCAGAGCATCAATTCTTTCAAGCCATCGAGCACATCGAGCTTGGTGATACACAGGCCCGACAAACCGTTGACCTGGGCGGAGCGCTTGAGCAATGCCGCGTCAAACCAGCCGCAACGGCGTGAGCGACCGGTGGTCACACCTTTTTCGGCGCCAATGGTGCTCATGTGGTAGCCGGGGGTACCGGGCACTTCCCAATCCAACTCAGTGGGGAACGGACCACCGCCAACACGGGTGCAGTAGGCCTTGGTGATGCCAAGAATGTAGTGCAGCATGCCGGGGCCAACACCCGATCCAGCCGCCGCATTACCAGCGACGCAGTTGCTGGAAGTCACATAGGGGTAGGTGCCATGGTCCACATCCAGCAAGGTGCCCTGAGCACCTTCAAACAGCAGATTGGCGCCAGCCAGATTGGCTTCGTTCAACTCGCGGGACACGTCGGCAATCATGGTTTTGAGCAGCGCCGCGTGTTCCATCGCTTGCTGGAACACCGGTTCAAACTGAACCCGGCCGTTGGCCATGAAGGGCGCCAGCTGAGGACCGAAGTCAAACGCCTCAGACCCCAAGTAGGTCGCGAGAACGTGGTTGTGCAAATCGAGGAGCTCGCGCAGCTTGGCAGCAAAACGCTCAGGGTGCTTGAGATCCTGCACACGCAACGCGCGGCGTGCGATCTTGTCTTCGTAAGCCGGGCCAATACCGCGACCGGTGGTACCGATCTTGGCGGTGCCGCCTTTTTCACGGAAGGCTTCCCGAGCGACATCCAATGCCACATGGAATGGAAGGATCAAGGGGCAGGCTTCGCTCACACGCAGGCGGGAGCGGACCTCTACGCCTGCCTTTTCCAGGCCTTCGATTTCCTCGAACAACTTGGCAGCCGACAACACCACACCGTTACCGATGTAGCACTTGACGCCGGGGCGCATGATGCCGGAGGGGATCAGGTGCAACGCGGTTTTCACGCCGTTGATCACCAGGGTGTGGCCCGCGTTGTGTCCGCCTTGAAAGCGCACCACGCCTTGGGCGCTTTCGGTGAGCCAATCGACCAGTTTTCCCTTGCCCTCATCACCCCATTGGGTGCCGACGACCACTACATTTCGACCTTTGGTTGTATTCATTTCGCTCAGGATTAAATTGCTGTTACGACCCACTGACCAGCGGCTTGCACCAGCTCACGGTCGCAATGGAACTCATCGACTTCACTTTCGTGCCCGGGGAGGACACACACTACGGTTTCGCCCTGTTGGCGCAAACCCGCAATCGCTGCTCGCAAGGCCGTGGCCTCGCCCCACGGAGCACGGATGGCAGCCCGCAGTGGCCGCACCTGTGCCGCATGGGCTAGAACTTTCACATCCAGACTGAAGCCGACCGCCGGGCGCTTGCGCCCGAAGACCGAGCCCACCTCGTCATAGCGGCCGCCACGGGCCAATGCATCACTGGCGCCCCGGGCGTACACGGAAAAGCGCATTCCGGTGTAGTACGCATAGCCACGCAAATCCGCGAGATCAAAAGTGACTTTGACACCATCAAGGTGACCGGCCATCCATTCGAGATGGTCAAGGGCCTCGAGCACACCGGGTAATGGGGGAAGCACTGTACGGGCCTCAGCCAACACGCCGACTCCGCCATACAGTGTCACCAACTGCCTCAGGGCCGCTGAAATAGAGGCCGGGCATGACGCGGTGAGATCGCTCAGAGCACTAGCGTCTTTAGAAGCGAGTGCAGCCAATACGTCTGCGCGCTGGTTGCTACTCAAACCCGACTCGGCGAGCAAGCTGCTGACGATGCGCGCATCGGCCATATCCACGGTCAGGCTGCCCACCTTGCTCGCCTTGAGGCTATCCAGAGCCAGGGTCAAAATTTCGAGGTCAGCCTCCAGACCTGCATGACCGTAAATTTCCGCACCGAACTGCAATGGCTCGCGGGTGGCGTGAGGCACTGCCGGAAGCGTGTGCAACACCGGGCCGCAATAGCACAGCCGTGTAACACCACGGCGATTCAGCAAATGGGCGTCAATCCGCGCCACCTGCGGCGTGGAGTCCGCCCGCAAGCCCATGGTACGACCTGAGAGCTGGTCCACCAACTTGAAGGTCTGCAGGTCCAGTGCTTTGCCGGTACCGGACAGCAGAGACTCCAAATGCTCCAGCAAAGGCGGCATTACGAGCTCATAGCCATAGCAGCGGGCCATGTCCAGGAGATCTCGACGTATTTCTTCGATGTGACGTGCCTCGGACGGCAGTACATCGGCAATGTGATCCGGAAGGACCCAAGCGGACATGGAATTGAGGGGAGGCTGTTAAAACGGAGATTTTACCGGCCTTGAGCCCTAAATTTCAGGAGTGCATCCACCAAATGCTGACTAAACCTGCAACGATGCTACACAAACCATAGAAGCGGATCTGCCCATCCTGCAATTGCAAGAGCTGCTGAAACAACTTGCGCCACCCGCCGGGTGACGCAAAAGGAAACAAACCTTCAAGCACCAGCACAAGCGCCAGTGCTAACCATAACGTGTCTCCCGTCACGTTTATTTCTTGACCGCTGGAGCGCT
>DAINNP010000011.1:8130-16026 GCA_036735785.1 Rhodoferax sp.
CGGATTTTTTCACCCTCGGCGGCACCCGTTGAGCGCAGTTCGTTGGCGACGCGCTTGCGCTCAGCCTCCATCCGGCGGTAAACCGATTCCGTAATAGCCTCTACGTAGTCCACGCGGGTGATGCGAACATCAACCACATCTACACCCCAAGGCTTGGAGCCACGCACCTTGTCGAGTACTTCGGCTTTGACGTCGGCCATCAGTGCTTCACGCTTGAGCGAGAGCAGCTCTTTCACAGTGCGTTTGTTGATCTCTTCCTGGAATGCATTTCGCACCACGCGGTTGAGCTGGCTAGCACCAGCGCCTTCATTCAAGCCCACATTGCGGATGTACTCCGAAGGCTCAGTGATGCGCCAACGCACATACCAGTCGATGACGACGCGCTGCTTTTCAGCAGTCAACATCGGCTCCGCATCAGTGCTGTCGAGAGTCAGCAAGCGCTTATCAATGTACGACACATTTTGAAATGGTGGCGGCAGCTTGAAGTTCAGACCAGGCTCGGTAATCACGTCTTTAATCTGGCCCAGCGCATAGACCACACCAAACTGGCGCTGGTCCACCACAAACAAAGTCGAGCTCGCCAGTGCCAAAAGCACCAACAGCGAAGAAAAAATCAATCCAATGCGGTTCATAGTCATGTCCTAGCGCACATCGCGTTCGCGGGTCCGGGCCGCATCACGGCTACGGGGGTCTGGAGTAATCGTTGCACCGGTAGCTGCAGCGGGTGCTGCAGGAGCAGCGCCACCGGCTGCAGGGTTCGCTGCAGGCGCGTCACCAGAAGCTTGCGAGCCTGTCATTTGCAAGACCTTGTCCAAAGGCAGGTACAGCATGTTGGAACCCTGCTTGGAATCCACAATCACCTTGGTTACGTTGCTGTAGATCTGCTGCATGGTGTCCAGGTACATGCGATCGCGCATGACCTGAGGCGCCTTTTGGTACTCGGCAAACACCGAGCGGAAACGCTGTGAATCACCTTGGGCCTGAGCCACAACGCGTGCTTTGTAAGCATCAGCCTCTTCCTTGAGTCGGGAAGCAGAACCCACAGCGCGCGGAATCACGTCGTTGGCGTAAGCCTGCGCTTCGTTTTTGGCGCGCTCACGTTCTTGACCGGCCTTCAGTACGTCGTCAAAAGATGCCTGCACTTGCTCAGGAGGACGAACACCGCCCTGCTGCAGGTTCACACCCACCACTTCGATACCGACCTTGTAACGGTCCAGAATGGTTTGCATCAATGCACGGACACGCGGTGCGATCTGGTCGCGCTCTTCAGAGAGTGCTGCGTCCATCTTCATTTTGCCCATCACCTCGCGGATAGACGTTTCTGCGGCTTGCACCACTGCCTCGCTCGGATTCTTGCTTTCAAACAAGAAAGCCCGAGCATCGCTCAAACGGTACTGGACTGCAAACTTGATATCCAGAATGTTTTCATCTTCCGTCAGCATGGCGGACTCTTTGAGCCCGGTGGCTTTCATGACCACGTCACGCCCTACATCCACAGAACGGATCTGGCTCACAAACACCAACTCGTGCTTTTCAATCGGATACGGCAAGCGCCAATTGAAACCGGCGTTCACCGTCGATTTGTATTTGCCGAACTGCGTAATGACCGCTTGCTGACCCTCTTGGACGATAAAAAAACCAGTGCCCAACCAAATCAGCGCGACAACCCCAATGATCAATCCCGCGCCAATGCCGGCATTCTTCATATCTGGCTGAAATCCACCGCCTCCACCATTACCTGCGGGCGGCTTCTGGCCGCCACCAAACAAGCCGCCAAGTTTGCGATTGAAATCCCTCCACAACTCGTCGAGGTCAGGGGGACCGGACTGCGCGGTATTCTTGGGTGGCCGGCCATACGAACCTGGCTGATTTGACGGTCTATCGATGTCACTCTCAGGCTTGGGGCCACCTTCTGTACTTGGTGGCTCTTGCTTGTCGTCTCCACGGCCCCAACGGGAATCGTTGAGATTGAGAACCACGCGCAGCCAGGACATGAAGTCCCGGTTTTTCGTACGCATCGCAGTAAGTTTCATGGTTTTTTCTTAAGTGCAGTTAGGCGCATTGTGCCAATTCAGGGCTCATCCCCTAGGGGCTCAGGGTGAATAGCCGAATTCTGGGTCAATTCAGGCTCAGGTTTCGCGATTTCAGCCAGCTTTTGACGTAGCAAGGGCATTCCCTCCAGCGTCCGCGCACTCACAAATAGGCGCGGAGTTTGAACCCCTTCGATCTCATAAAAATCATCGATTCGAATAGGCTGTGCCTCTAACGCAATGGCATCCACCTTATTGAATACCAAAAGCTGCGGAATATCCGCGGCGCCGATTTCTTTCAAAACCATCTGAACCTGGGCTATTTGCTCAGCAAACTCGGGGTTCGCTGCATCGACCACATGCAGCAACAAATCCGCGTCAATGGCTTCTTGCAAAGTCGCTTGAAATGCGTCAACCAAGCCGTGTGGCAAATCACGAATAAAACCTACGGTGTCCGACAGCGACACTGATCGCCCGGCCTCTCCAAGGTAGAGCTGTCTGGTCGTTGTGTCTAACGTAGCAAACAATTGGTCAGCGGCATAGGCACGCGCTTTTACCAACGCATTGAAAAGCGTTGACTTACCCGCATTCGTATAGCCGATCAGGGAGATATTGAAAGCATCGCGTCTTTCACGCTGACGCCGCTGTGTTTGCCGTTGGCGCTTGACCTTGCTCAGCCGCTCTTTGGTTCGCTTGATGTTCTCACTGATCATCCGGCGATCCAGCTCAATCTGTGTCTCTCCCGGACCGCCTCGCGTACCGATACCGCCACGCTGACGCTCCAAGTGAGACCACCGCCTCACAAGGCGCGTGCTCAAGTATTGCAAGCGGGCGAGCTCTACCTGCAGCTTGCCCTCATGGCTTCTGGCCCGCTGAGCAAAAATCTCAAGGATCAAAAATGTCCGGTCGTTGACCGGCATCTGCATGTGACGCTCAAGGTTGCGCTGCTGCCCGGGGCTCAGGGCTTGATCGAAAAGGATCTCGGTCGCGCCCGTTTGCAGAGCCAACTGGCGGATTTCTTCCGCCTTGCCAGATCCCACGAACAAGGCGGCATCCGGTGCTCTGCGCTTGCAAACCACACGCCCTACCGGCTGTAAACCGGCGGTTTGGGCGAGCAGACCCAACTCTTCCAACTCGGCATCGAAATTGGGCAAACCTAAATCGACCCCCACCAAAATAGTCGGAGCCGATTGACTGTCCATCGAATTACTCAAAAGCGGAAGTAGTTTTCAAAAGTTAAAAGGGCCAAGCAGAACTTGGCCCGGACACCCTGCCTCAAGCAGCTGGTGCATCCTCAGCGACAGCAGACAGATTCACCGCGCGGCCTGGAACAATCGTAGAGATTGCGTGTTTGTAAACCATTTGGGTCACCGTGTTGCGCAAGAGCACAACATACTGATCAAAGGATTCGATTTGACCCTGTAGCTTAATGCCGTTTACCAAATAAATGGAAACCGGCACATGCTCCCGACGCAATGCGTTGAGGAATGGGTCTTGGAGGAGTTGGCCTTTGTTGCTCACGATATTCTCCGTGTTCAAAAATGATGAGGGTTTGACGATACCACACATAAGTGCGGAGCCTATTTGGCCAAGCTATTCGCTTCTTCAGGGTAAGGAAACCCTTTAATCCTTATCAGCAAAAGGATTCGCCGACGATTTCATTTCGATTCTCAGGGGCGTACCCACAAGATTGAATTCCTTACGGAAACGACCTTCCAAAAAGCGCTTGTAAGCCTCTGTGACGTGCTCCAGTGAGTTTCCGTGCACCACGATGATGGGCGGATTCATCCCCCCTTGGTGGGCATAGCGAAGCTTGGGGCGATAGGCACCGGTTTTCTTTGGCGTTTGAAATTGAACGGCTTCCAACAACAAACGCGTCAGCACCGGCGTCGGCATTTTGCAATTAGCGGCCTTGTGGGCCTGGGCAATGGCATCCCATACAGGACCGAGCCCTTGCCGTTTTTTGGCAGAGATCAGATGCAAAGACGCAAACTTCAAAAACCCCAATCTGGTTTCGAGGGATCTTTTTACCAATTCGCGCTGATATTCATCCACTGCATCCCATTTGTTCACAGCAACAACCACCGCACGCCCCGACTCTAGGATGTATCCCGCAATATGGGCGTCTTGGTCTGTCACGCCCTGCTCGGCATCGATCAGCAACAAAACGACACTGGCGGACTCGATGGCCTGCAAGGTCTTCACCACTGAGAATTTCTCGATCGCTTCAAAGACCTTCCCTTTGCGACGAAGACCGGCCGTATCCACGAGTTCAAACTTTTGCCCGTTGCGCTCAAAAGGTACCGAGATGGCATCGCGAGTGGTACCGGGCATGTCAAAGGCAACCAGTCGCTCCTCACCCAACCACGTATTGATCAACGTCGACTTACCGACATTCGGCCGGCCTGCAACAGCGAGTTTGATAATGCTGGGGTCAGCCGCCTCTGGGTCGTCTTCGGGCTCCTCCAAATGCAAGGCATCGAGGGCCAGTTCGATCAGTGATCGCATGCCCTGACCGTGGGCTGCGGAGACGGGATAGACCTCACCCAGCCCGAGTTCAAAAAACTCCGAGAGCTGGGCTCCGGCCTTCATGCCCTCTGCTTTATTCGCAATCACCAGACAAGGTTTGCCCAGCTTACGAAGATAGTTCCCGATGTCATGGTCTTGCGCAGACAAGCCGGCACGCGCATCAACCACAAACACCACAACATCAGCCTCTGCAACCGCTTGGCGCGTTTGTTTGGCCATTTCTTTAAAAATGCCACTCCCGGCGTCAGGCTCGAAGCCCCCGGTATCAATGACGATAAATTCGTGTTTGCCGTGCTTGCCGTTGCCATAGTGGCGATCGCGGGTAAGCCCCGCAAAGTCGGCCACGATCGCATCACGCGTTTTCGTCAGGCGGTTGAATAGTGTGGATTTACCGACGTTGGGACGACCAACGAGGGCGATAACTGGCTTCATGAATGACCTTTTTTATTCGGGACGGAAGGCAAATACGCCCCCCTTTTGAGTCACTGCGACCAGGGTATTGCCTGAAAGGACTGGCGTAGCGGCAAGTGGCGAACCGTCGAGCTGAAGGCGTCCGACTATCGCACCATCTGCGGCAGAGAGCAGATGCAACAGACCCGCATTATCCGGGACAACGAGTGTAGAGCCCAACAAAACAGGAGTGCCCAACTCACGCCACTTGAACTTGTCTGATTGCCAAAGCCTCTCACCGTCCTTGCGACTCCACGCAATGAGCGTACCGTCGGATTCAGAACCAAAGACTGCAGTGTCTCCGCCACCGATGCCCGTAAATCCATTGGCGGTTTTGGACCACACAGATTTACCGGACCCTGTGTCTACGCAGGCCACAGCGCTCGCGTAAGCTCGGACGCAGACGCTGGCACCCCTGCGGCTTATGCCGGAGACAACATCCACCAAGCGCTCTACCTCATTGGTACCGCGCCCCAGTGCTACAGGCACATCCCATTTCTGGCTCCCGTTGCTGGGATTGAGTCCCACGAGGCGACCGCCAAGCCCGACGACCAACGTGTCTCCGACGGGAAACAAAACACCCGGCCGATCCAAAACCAGCGTGTCCGCGCCACGCTGCTGTTGCCACAGCCGCTTTCCAGTTTCGCCATCGAAGGCAGACAGGGTGCGATCAGGCGTCATCACAAACACGCGACCACCGGCAACCAAAGGCGGAGTGATCGCCACCGCACCTAGACTCTGCCGCCAGAGAGACTTGCCACCCTGCATTACAACCACTTCACCCGTGACCGTGGTGAGCGCAACACGTCCGTCGCCGGCCCCAATGGCTGCAGAAATCCTTGCTCCGGCATTGCCGGTTGCGCGCACTGCACCACTTTCTCCGTCTAAGGAAACAACCGAGCCCGCGGTAGTAGCCAAGTAGATCTCGCTCCCTGAACTTTTGAGTTCCAAGGGAAAAGAAACTTCACCAACGGCGCCCTTCCAGACGTTCTTGACCCCCAATGAGGGAACCAAGGGCGCAAGCTCAGCTGGCTTTTGCTTGGTCGGACCAGAACAGGCCGACAACACCACGCAACTGATAAGCGCGATGGTGAGACTGAGAGGGGAATACCGCTTGACCATAGGTTTCACTTCGCTCCGGTAGAGCCTAGCGCCGCGAGTTTGACCTCTACCAAGCGCCGATACTGGTCTTGCTGGGGCAATAGCTTGAGCGCTTCATTGAATCTTTGGGCAGCATCATCGCTCCTGCCTTGAGATAGCGCCAAGTCCCCTCGTTTGTCAGCAACCAATCCGCCGAATTCGGACGGGAAGTCGGTAGACAACAACTTGCTCGCTTCATCAAACTCTTTCGACTCGATCAACAGACCCGCATGACGCACTTTAGCCAAAGCGGCAAGGCCGGTATCTGCCTTGCTACCTGCAACCCAAGTCAAGGCAGTTTTCGCTACGTCCGGCTTGCCGGAAAGATAGGCCACTTTGGCCAAATTCAAACCAGATTGCTGGGTGTAAAAAACAGAAGGGAAGCGTTGCTTCATATCATCAAAGGCACGGGTAGACGCAACCAGATCGCCTGTTCCGATCAGACGTTCAACCTCTTCATACATTGCTGATGCTTGCTCCGCTTGGCGCTTATTCCACCACTGGTATCCGTTCCATGCGGCGAAGCTCCCGAGGACTGCGATCAACACCCAAGTGATTGCATTGCCGTACTGCTTCCAAAAATGCTTGAACTGGTCAAGTTGCTCTTGTTCTTCGAGATCTAAATGGTTTGCCATGGTGTGCCTGTTTATGCTTATGACGCTTGATGCGACGCCCATTGCGCTACTTCAGTAAGCGCAATAGTGACTTGCGGAACATCCGCGTTTCTTAGTGATTTGATAGTGACTTGTCCCGAGGATATTTCATCGGGCCCGAACACCAATGCGTAGCGCGCCCCAGAACTGTCGGCACGCTTGAATTGAGACTTGAGACTGGGCATGCCCTCTGGCGTGCTGGCCTGCATCTGTACTGATAAACCAGCCTGGCGCAGCGACGACAAAACCGGCATCACAGACGGCAAATAGTCAGAGTCCAGAATGACCGCGAACACATCCAAGACAGGCGTCGGAAGTGGGCGCGCAGATTCTTGAATCAGCTCCAGAACGCGTTCGACCCCCATGGCCCAGCCCACGCCGGGAGCCGGCTTGCCGCCTATTTGTTCAATCAAATAGTCGTAGCGACCGCCGGCACAGACAGTCCCCTGTGATCCGAGTTTGGTTGTCACAAACTCAAAAACAGTCAAGTTGTAATAGTCCATACCGCGGACCAAGCGAGGATTGATGGTGTAGGGAACTCCGTGGCTTTCCAGGAGCCGAAGGACCGAATCTAAATGCGCCTTGGAAGCGCTGCCAAGAAAATCAATCAACTTGGGCGCGGCCTCAATCACGGGCTGCATAGCAGGATTCTTGGAGTCCAACAGGCGCAGTGGATTCAAGTGCAAACGGCGCTTGGCCTCCTCATCAAGAGCGTCCTTATGAGCCTCAAAATGCTCAATGAGTGCCGCCCGATGCCGGTGTCTCTCCTCCGGTTGGCCTAAGCTGTTGATCTGCAACTCGATATCCGTCAGACCCAGCTCTTGCCAGAGCATGTGCGCCATGAGGATGACCTCCGCATCCACCTCAGGCCCACCGAAACCCAGGGCCTCGGCGCCGATCTGGTGGAATTGACGGTAGCGACCCCGCTGCGGGCGTTCATGTCGGAACATAGGGCCCATGTAATACAAGCGTTTGGGACCGTTGTAGAGCAAAGAATGCTCGACCACAGCGCGCACAACACCTGCGGTGTTTTCGGGGCGCAAAGTCAGGGCTTCACCATTCAAGCGATCCTCGAATGAATACATTTCCTTCTC
>DAINNP010000011.1:16126-18703 GCA_036735785.1 Rhodoferax sp.
CGTCGGGCGAGCTCCCGATACACAGCGACCAGATCGGACACACCACTGACCTTGCAGGACAACATAATTTGATGCCCGGGCAAGCCGATTTCTTCGGCTTTTTCTGCTGAAGTAATAGCCGAGGTAATCAGTGCTTCATACATGACCTGCTTGGCATCCCAGGGCTGAGACCTGCGGCTGTTTTCATCCATCAAGGATGCCAAGAGCTCTTGATCCAAGCTACCCCAGTTCACTCCGATTCTGATCGGCTTGTCCCAACGGATAGCCGCTTCGATCATTTGTGCAAACTGACGGTCACGTTTGTCACCCTTGCCCACATTCCCGGGATTGATACGGTACTTGGACAAAGACTCCGCACATTCCGGGTGGTCAGTCAACAAGCGATGACCGTTGAAATGAAAGTCACCGATCAACGGGACATTGACACCCATACGATCCAATTGCGCCCGAATATGAGGGACTGCTTGGGCTGCTTCGGGTGTGTTCACCGTGATTCGGACCAGTTCTGACCCCGCAGCTGCCAGCTCTTTGACCTGAATCGCTGTGCCGATCGCATCTTCGGTATCGGTATTCGTCATGGATTGAATACGCACAGGAGCCGCGCCGCCCACAGTGACGACATGACTGCCCCACTTAACCTCTGACTGCAAACTCCTGCGAGGCAGAGGCTGCGCTAATGCAATAGGTAATCCTTGGTCCACTACTTCACCTCGAAACGAGCAACGTTGTCTTTTGAAACATCTGTCATCACAAACGGCTTACCTCGAACTTCGACTTCTGCAAGGTCCGCCTTACCGATTACGACTGCCAAAGGCGGTGCTCCATGCACTGGAGTGGCAGTGCCGGCTTGCAATGTCCTTCGCAGTAAAACCGCACCTTTTGCATCAACCACTTGTACCCAGGTCGCACCCTTGGCACGAACGAGCAAAAAATCTCCGCCGGTTTGACTAGCGCTGGCAGGAACTATCGGGTCGGGCGCAACTGCCGTTACCTGACTTGCTGTGCTTTGCAAGCTAACCACAGCACTTGGTACGACCTCAACAACCTCCGCTTTGTCATTTGACTCTTGCTTTGGTGTACTAAAGCTTACGGCCGGGTCTGCAAGAGGCATTGACTCTACTGGCTCGGTTTCTGGTACTGCGAACCAAGAAGACAACCCCACATTGGGGAGAGCAGTTACCAACAAGGCGCATATCAACAGGCCGAGTACCAACAACGCACTAGGCCGCTTTACGACTTCCAACACTGAGGATTTCACCCGGCTTTGCTGGTCCTTAAAAGGCTCGTTAATCCCCCGGTCTGCAACCTGAAACTGAGGAGATGCCACACTAGGCAAGCGTTCAAGAATCGGAGCAGAATCAATTTTCAGGGTGCGACAAACACTAGAGGCCAAAGCGCGCACGAATACAGCATCGGGTAACAAATCCGGTCGGTCTGACTCCAGTGCCTCCAGTTTTTTTACCGGGACTTTCATCGAAACTGCGAGCGCCGCAATGTGTAAACCTGCCGCTTCGCGCGCATTGCGCAACATTTCACCTGCAGTAGGCGAACGGTCAATCCCTGGATTCGCCTGCTCTGCCGACACATCACCTGCTTCACTCATCAAACGCCCCTCGCTCCAACATGCTCGCTTCTTTGGATGCAGGGAACCGTTTTGTCAGTTGTGTGCCCAGCTGGGCCGCAGACTCCCGATTCCCCAATCTACGCTCAATCTTTACGCCCAACCATAAGGTCTCAGAATTTGCAAACTCGCTGTTATTGACTCGGCGTATCTGGGTTTGCGCTCGTGACAAGTCACCACGCTGAATAAACAACACCGCCAGGTTGTAGCCGGCCACCGGATTTCCAGGTTCCAACTCCAAGGCGCGTGTCAGACTCACCAATGCTTCGTCACGCAAACCAGCTGTTTTTTGACAAACGCCAAGCGCCATCCAGGATTTGGCCCGCTCGCGATATAGGGGATTGTTGATCGCCGCAGAAAAATTGGAATAGGCCTCTGGCATACGCCCCTGTTGACAGAGCATCCAACCGTAATTGTGCTGAACCGATGCCGCTTGCGGGCTCAATTGCAGTGCACGCCGAAAGCTCTCATCAGCCAAACTGAAGTCATTGAGCTGCATGTAGATCAAGCCACGCAAATTGTGTGCTTCGTACATCCCGGGGTCCGCGGCTATCGATTGCTTGATCTCGTCCAGCGCAACGCGAGTTTGACCATTGCTGTAGTACCCCGCCGCCAACTCGAAGCGAATTTTGGCACGCTTGCGTGCTGGGGTTTCATCCGACTCAGTGGCAATATCTGTACCCTGTGAAATAGGCGGCGCCGATGCGCACCCTTGAAGGGAACCAAACACAACAACCGCCAGAGCTCCCCCACAAAGATGGGCGAGCTTGCGAGCTACGACGTTCACCGTCGATTGCCTACTTTCAGTCATCGCGGGGTCCATTTCAATTGAAGTTTTTTTGCTCACCGATTTGCTGCAACATGATCGTGCGTTGTTTGCTTATCCGATTGCTCACATTCGTGCGATCTTTGACGTCACCAGCGAGCTGTCCGCACGCCGCGTCGATATCATCCCC
>DAINNP010000012.1:0-18496 GCA_036735785.1 Rhodoferax sp.
GCTACGCGGGAGCGGGGGTCTTGTTTGAAAATTGCATCCAGAATCGCATCGGAAATCTGGTCTGCGACCTTGTCGGGGTGGCCTTCTGATACGGACTCAGAGGTAAAGAGGAAGTCGTTCGCCATAAAGTTTCTCCAAAAAAACATCAAGACGCGTTGCTTGAGCTTTGGGGCTTTCAGCGAACGCTTTAGCAGATCCGCCGGAATCGGCGAGGCACAATGGCTCCTTTTTGATCAGTTGCCCCTGTGAAGTCACCCTGCAAGTAGTTCTATAACTCGGTGACGTCGCGGATTTTAGCCCACCATGGCCTTTGTATTTCGATTCCTTTCCCGACAGTCGCTGGGTCTGTTACACCGCATCGGCTGGCTGTGCGGCTGGTTGGTGTATGGCTTGTCGCCGACCTATCGCCGTCGTTTGCAGGAGAACGCGCGTCTCGCAGGTGTGACGCCAGCGGGTGTGCGCGCCGCGATCGCATCAGCCGGGCAGATGGTGTTGGAGTTACCCCGTCTCTGGATCGGCCCTGAGGTGCCCGTGCAGTGGGATGGCGCGGAACTGATTGATACGGCCTTGGAGTCTCATCAAGGCGTGATTTTTTTGACGCCGCATTTGGGGAGTTTCGAAGTCACCGCCCGGGCCTATGCCCAGCGCTTCGGTGTTGCCCGGGCGCCCATGACAGTGCTGTACCGGCCTGCGCGTCAGGTCTGGTTGCGAAGCATCATCGAAGCGAGCCGCAGGCGCCCAGGTTTGGCCACGGCCCCTGCCAATCTTGCGGGGGTAAAGCAGTTGATCAAAGCTTTGCGCTCGGGCCAAGCCGTGGGCTTACTGCCCGATCAGGTGCCGCCCGAGGGGCAGGGCGCCTGGGTTTCTTTTTTCGGTAAATCGGCTTACACCATGACCTTGGCGGCACGCCTGGCCCAGCAGACCGGTGCCCGAGTGGTGCTGGCTTGGGGCGAACGGTTGGCCGGCGGTAAGGGTTTTCGGGTGTGTGTCAGGCCGTTTGACGAAGCGCTTTCTGCAGATGTAGTGCAGGCCACTTTACAAATCAACCGCGCCATGGAGCGTGTCATCCACGAGTTGCCCGGTCAGTATTTGTGGGGCTATGCACGCTATAAACAACCGCGTCAGACTGACGTGGCCCCGGAACAAAAAGGTTGACAGGATGAGTCGTTGGATTTTGCGCGTGATGGAATGGCTGGGGCGGCTTCCGCTGCCTTGGCTGCGGGCGCTTGGCGCCGGGCTGGGAGTCGCCTTATTTTTGCTGGTGGGCTCTCGCCGCCGAGTGGTGTTGACCAACCTGCGGATCTGCTTCCCGAGCCACACGCCTTGGCAGCGTGGGCGATTGGCAGTCAGTACTTTTGTGGCGTTCGCTCAGGCGTGGCTCGATCGCGGCTGGCTTTGGCATGCCCCTGACGCGGTGTTGCGGGCGCGATTGCAATTGACGGGTGCGCTCCATGAGTTGGCTGGCGATGCGCCGACGATCTTGTTCGCGCCCCATTTCGTGGGGTTGGATGCTGGTTGGACCGCATTAACGCAGCAAGTCGATCGGTCTTTCACGACGATTTACACCGATCAGGCAAATAAAGTGGCCGACGATTGGATTCTGGCCGGGCGCAAACGCCTCGGTGGCCGCTTGTTCGGGCGGATAGAGGGCGTCAAACCTATCATTGCCGGGTTGAAAGCGGGGGAGCCTTTGTACCTGTTGCCGGATATGAATTTTGGTCCGGAAGAGTCGGTGTATGTTCCGTTTTACGGGCGTCCTGCGGCCACGGTGCCCTCACTCTCCCGGTTCGCGCGTCTGTCCCGCGCGAAGGTGGTCCCGATTATTTGCAAGCTGGTGCCCTCCGGCTATGAGATCGAGGTAGTGCCCGCTTGGGCAGACTACCCCAGCACCGACCTACAAGCCGATACTGCCCGGATGAACCAGATGCTGGAGACTTACATCAACCCCATGCCGGCCCAATACTATTGGGTGCACAAGCGCTTCAAGGACCAGCCCGAGGGCTGGTATCCGCCTTATTGATCGGCAGGGGCTGCCTCGGCGGTTGCGGCGGGCACCGGCAAATCGGGGTGGGCCCAGTCCCATAACAAGGTGGCAACGTCGTCAATTCCAGTACGTTTGGTTGCCGAAAAGAGTCGGACTTCGCCACCACCCGCCTGAAGCTTTGTGATGGAGAGCACTTTTGCCCCCTCGCTACGGGTGAGCTTGTCCGCTTTGGTCAGAATGACAAGGAATTTCAGGCCTTCCGCGACACGAGGGCGGATGACGTCCAGCAAGATCTCATCCAGCTCTGTCATGCCATGACGCGGATCACACATCAACACGATGGCTTTGAGGTTCTTTCGGGTAACTAGGTAGTTGGCCATGACCTGCTGCCAGCGGATTTTGTCCTGCTTGGGCACTGCCGCGTAACCGTATCCGGGCAAGTCGGTGAGAACCGCGTCAGTGACGCCTTGTTTGCCAAGTGAAAACAGGTTGATGTGCTGGGTGCGGCCCGGCTTTTTGGAGGCGAATGCCAGCTGTTTTTGCTGGGTCAGAGTGTTGATGCATGTCGACTTGCCAGCGTTGGAGCGGCCAACGAAGGCGATTTCGGGTACATCCAATTCAGGCAGAAAGTGCAATTGCGGCGCGGTAGTCAGGAACCGTGCAGTGTGCAACCACCCGAGCGCAACCGTGGCGGCGCTTTTTTCCGGCGAGGTTGTTGGCTTGGGGCTTGGCGTTGTCGCCTTTGGGTTTTGTGTGTTGGTCATTGAAATTGAAGGTAAACCCAGACACGCATTGTAGAATGGGCCAGTTCCGGCTACCAGACACAACATTCCTATGAAGTTGATTGCTCAATTGATTATTGCGGCCTCCGTGGCCGTACTCGCCGTTTCTTCCCACGCGGAGGAGCCGAAAAAAGAGTCAGCCAAAGCTGCAAAGCCGGATCTGGCCAGGGGTGAGGCTGCCTTCGGTGCCGTTTGTGCTGCTTGCCACGGTGCAGACGGTAACTCTGCGATCGCGGGTAACCCCAAGCTTGCCCAGCAGCATCCTGAATACTTGGTGAAGCAGCTCCAAGAATTCAAGTCGGACAAGAGAAATAACGCCGTCATGAAAGGCTTTGCTGCCGGCCTGAGCGATGACGACATGAAGAACATCTCCTTCTGGTTGGCCACCAAAGCTGCAAAGCCCGGCTTTGCGAAGGACAAGGATCTGGTGAGCTTGGGTGAGCGAATTTATCGCGGTGGCATCGCGGATCGCCAAGTCCCAGCCTGTGCCGGCTGCCATAGCCCAAATGGCGCAGGTATTCCTTCTCAATACCCACGCTTGAGTGGCCAGCACGCCGACTATTCGGTAGCGCAGCTCGTCGCCTTCCGCGATGGTGTTCGCAAAAACAGCCTGCAAATGACACAAGTGGCTGCCAAGCTGAATGACCGCGAAATCAAGGCGGTATCGGACTACATCGCTGGACTGCGCTGATCCGTCAGCTTTCGGAGGTTCAGGGGAACCAAAGAGAGCATTGACACCCCAACAGGCGGGACCATCCTCTAGATGGCCCGCTTTTTTTTCGATTGTTTTTCATGACCGTTTCCACCCAAGGTATTGAGGTAAAGGCTGGCTCCCGTGCATGGCGCACAAGCGTCGAGCTTTTGTCGTCCATGCGCTTCGCCATTTCTTTGCTGACGGTGATTTGTATTGCCTCAGTGATTGGCACGGTGCTGAAACAGCACGAGCCGTTAGGGAATTACATCAACCAGTTCGGCCCATTTTGGGCTGAAGTGTTTCAGCGTGCCAGTCTGTTCAATGTGTACAGCGCCTGGTGGTTTCTGTTGATCTTGGCGTTCCTGGTGGTCAGCACTTCTTTGTGTGTGGCTAGAAACACGCCCAAAATTTTGGTCGACCTGCGCTCCTACAAGGAAAACATCCGCGAGCAAAGTTTGCGCGCTTTTGGGCACAAGGCGCAGGCTGAGCTCGCAGAGTCGCCTGAGGCAGCAGCGCGACGACTGGGCGGATTGCTAACGGGCGGCGGCTGGAAGGTCAAGCTGCAGTCCCGCGAAACTACGCGGGGCACTGGTTGGATGCTGGCTGCTAAAACAGGTGCCAGCAATAAGCTGGGCTACATCGCTGCGCACAGCGCTATCGTGCTGGTGTGCTTGGGAGGGCTGCTGGATGGTGATTTGGTGGTGCGCGCCCAAATGCTGTTTGCCGATAAAACCCCCTTCAAGGGCGGCGGAATGATTGCCGATGTGCCCGCTCAGCACCGGCTTAGTGAACGCAATCCGACGTTCCGTGGCAACGTGATGGTGTCCGAAGGCACTCAGTCCAGCACCGCGATTTTGAATCAGTCGGATGGCATTCTTTTGCAGGAACTGCCTTTTGCCATTGAGCTCAAGAAATTTATTGTGGAGTACTACTCCACGGGCATGCCCAAGCTATTTGCCAGTGATATCGTGATTCACGACAAAGCCACGGGAGAGCAGACTCCGGCCCGGGTGGAAGTGAATCATCCTGCCAGTTTCAAAGGGATTGAAATTTATCAATCCAGTTTTGATGATGGTGGCTCGACACTCAAGTTCAAAGGGGAGTCACTGCGCACCGCTGCGAAACCATTCGACGTGGACGGCGTAGTTGGCGGTAGCAGCGTTATTCAGGGCGACTCGTCTTCTGGTGCAGAGGCATTGACCGTTGAGTTCACCGGTTTACGTGTCATCAATGTGGAGAATTTGACAGCCGATGCGGTTGGCAAGACTGATGTGCGCGGGGTGGATTTGCGCACCTCCATCAATGCCCAACTCGGAGCTGCCAATAAGTTGAAGGATGGCAAGACACTGCGCAACATCGGACCGAGCTACAGCTACAAACTCCGCGATAAGGCTGGGCAAGCCCGAGAGTTCAACAACTACATGTTGCCGGTAGATCTGGGTGATGGGCAGTCGGTGTTTTTGTTGGGCATGCGGGAGAGTCCTGCGGAGTCTTTCCGTTATTTGAGAGTGCCTGCTGACGCAGAGGGCAGTCTGGATGGGTTTTTGCGGGTGAGTCGTGCACTCGCGGACCCCGCGATGCGCCAGGAGGCCGTGCGGCGTTACGCCAGCAAAGCGGTGGATAAGCAGCGAGATGATTTGATGGGGCAGTTGGCCGGGTCTGCGACTCGCGCGTTGACACTGTTTGCCGGTGCGAGTGGATCTGTGGCGGGTCTGCAAGCGATTTCCGACTTCATTGAGTCCAACGTGCCTGAAGCTGAGCGCAATAAAGCGGGTGAAGTGCTGGTCCGTATTTTGAATGGCGTTCTTTACGAACTGGTGCAGATGACCCGTGAGGCGGCGAAACTGAAGCCATTGCCAGCTGATGCAGAGACTCAACAATTCATGACGCAGTCGGTCTTGGCCTTGAGTGATTTGCCGCTTTATCCCGCCCCGTTTTTGTTGAATTTGACAGACTTCACGCAAGTGCAGGCCAGCGTTTTCCAGGTGGCTCGTGCTCCCGGAAAAACGGTGGTGTACCTCGGTTGTGCCTTGCTGATTCTGGGGATTTTCGCCATGTTGTATGTTCGAGAGCGTCGCTTGTGGATTTGGCTGGAGCCGTTAGATGGCAGAACAGATACCTCTGCGGCAACGATGGCGCTCTCTACCAACCGGAAAACGATGGACGGCGACAAAGAGTTCGAACATTTGAAGCGTCGACTGCTAGCCCTTGAGGAACAAGAAAAATGAGTGCTCTACCTGCCGAATCCGCGGTGATATCTGCCAAAAACATCACCATGGAGCTGAATGACAGCTATTTCCGCCGGACTTGGTGGGAATGGGTTTTTGCCGCTCTCGTGATAGCGGGTGGCGTTTTTGCCTTTGCGCGTTATCACTCCGCGATGGATGTCTATGAAAAGGGCATCCTTTTGGGCGCAGTGCCTGCCGCGATCTGGTTGGGCTGGCTGTGGGCGCCTTTGCAGCGTCTGATGCTGCTGGTGGCGGTTTTGTCGCTAACGGGCATTGCGGCTTATCAAGGCGATCTGGGCCGTGCTGAAACAGTGTTCGGGCTCAAGTATTTCTTATCCAGCCAGTCCGCGATTTTGTGGATGAGCATGCTGTTCTTTATGGCGACTGCTTTCTATTGGGTGGCTGTTTTCGCCAAGGGCCGTGCCGACGGTTTGGAGCTGGTCGCCTCGCGTTTGGTGTGGGTGGCCGTCACCATGGCGCTAACCGGAACGATGGTGCGCTGGTTTGAAAGCTACCTGCTGGGCGCAGATGTCGGACACATCCCGGTCAGTAATCTGTATGAAGTGTTCATCATGTTTTGTTGGATGACGGCGCTTTTCTACCTCTATTTTGAAGCGCAGTACAAGACCCGATCGTTGGGTGCTTTTGTCATGCTGATCGTGAGCGCCGCAGTGGGTTTCTTGCTCTGGTACACCGTGGCGCGGCAAGCGCAGGAAATTCAACCTTTGGTGCCGGCGCTCAAAAGCTGGTGGATGAAGCTCCATGTACCTGCCAACTTCATCGGATATGGCACTTTTGCTTTGGCCGCGATGGTGGCCTTTGCCTATTTGATCAAGCAGCAGGCCACGGAGACCAAGTGGTACCGTTTGGCGCCCCTCTGGTTGCTGGGTATTGTTTTGTGCTTCGAGCCGATTGTGTTTCGCAAGTCGTCCGCCTCTGGCCTTAACGATTATTGGGCTGTCTATTTCGGCGTTTCGGCTTTGATCGTGGCTGGGATCCTTTTGGGGCGCCGCGCCATTGCTGAGAAGCTGCCCTCTTTCGAAGTTCTGGATGATGTGATGTACAAGTCCATCGCGGTGGGGTTCGCATTTTTCACGATCGCGACAGTGTTGGGCGCGCTGTGGGCTGCGGAAGCGTGGGGTGGTTATTGGAGCTGGGATCCTAAGGAAACTTGGGCTTTGATCGTCTGGCTCAACTATGCAGCTTGGCTGCACATGCGTCTGATGAAAGGCCTGCGCGGCACGGTCGCCGCATGGTGGGCTTTGGCAGGTTTGGCGATCACCACTTTTGCCTTTATCGGCGTGAATATGTTTTTGAGCGGACTCCATAGCTACGGAACCCTGTAAGAAAACCCAAGCTCGACCGACCAAATCGGAAACAAGGAACAAACTTATGCACTATCACTCCAAGTCCAGCGGTTTCCAGCATCCGGCGTCGAGCGAGATAACGCCGCAAGTGGTGTATCAAAACCGACGCAAGCTATTGCAAACCGTCGCGACGGGAGTGGTTGGTGCTGGCTTGGCAACCTGGACTTCCAGGAATGCCATGGCGCAGGGTTCCGGCTGGGGCAGTCGCCCCGGCAAGTTGGCCACACTTACCACAAAAACCACGTCTGTCGATGGTGCCGTTACTGCGGAAAAAGTAACGCCCTACAAAGACGCCAGCACGTACAACAATTTTTACGAGTTCGGGACCGATAAAGCGGACCCGGCAGTGAATGCCCACACGCTCAAAACTACGCCGTGGACAGTGGAAGTCGAAGGGCTCATCAAAAAGCCGGGCAAATACGCGCTGGAAGACTTGCTGAAATTGAGTCCACTGGAAGAGCGCGTGTACAGGCTCCGCTGTGTGGAGGGGTGGTCGATGGTGATCCCATGGGTGGGCTACTCCTTGTCGGAGCTCATCAAGCGAGTCGAGCCTCAGGGGAGTGCCAAGTATGTCGAATTCATCACCTTGGCAGATCCGAAGACGATGCCGTATGTTGGGTCACGCGTCTTGGATTGGCCCTACGTGGAGGGCCTCCGGTTGGACGAGGCTCAGCACCCTCTGACCTTGTTGACTTTTGGCATGTATGGTGAGGTTTTGCCTAACCAAAGCGGTGCGCCTGTGAGACTGGTTGTTCCATGGAAATATGGATTCAAGAGTGGCAAGAGCATTGTGAAAATCCGCTTTACAGAAAAGCCACCGGCAACAGCATGGAATAAAGCCGCCGCGAACGAGTACGGGTTTTATTCAAATGTGAATCCGAATGTGGACCATCCTCGCTGGAGTCAGGCTACTGAGCGCCGTATTGGTGAAGATGGCTTGTTTGCCAAGAAGCGCAAGACACTGATGTTCAACGGTTATGAGGCACAAGTGGGCCAGCTCTACGCAGGTATGGATTTGAAGAAGTTTTTTTAACGCCGCAGCAGACGCTCATGAACAAGTGGCTGTTACATCGACTGGCCAAGCCGTGTCTGTTGATTGTGTTGTGTCTTCCGCTAATTCATCTGGTGTTCTCTGCCTTTGCGGATCGCTTGGGTGCTAATCCAGCGGAGGCCTTGATTCGATCGACTGGCGATTGGACTTTGCGCTTGCTGTGCTTGACATTGGTCATCAGCCCTTTGCGGGAGGTCAGCAAGTGGTCTGGCTTGGCACGGTTTCGCCGCATGGTAGGGGTGTCCACCTTTTTTTACGGATTGCTGCATCTGCTCTCGTACAGCTGGCTCGATATGGGCTTGGATGTGCCGGATATAGCCGCGGACATTATGAAGCGCCCCTTCATTCTGGTGGGTTTTACGGCTATGTTGCTACTTAGCGCGTTGGCGGCCACCTCCTTTAACGTCGTGATCAAGGCTATGGGTGCCAAGCGGTGGCAAATGCTCCACCGTTCTGTGTACGCGATTGCCGTGCTCACTATCTTGCATTTCTTCTGGATGCGTTCAGGCAAAAACGACTTTTCCGAGGTCGGCGTTTACGCAGCCATCCTCGGAATTCTGTTGGGCTGGAGAGTCCGCAGGTATCTGCGGAAATAAGCCCTAAAGAAGCTTTTCGCCTCGAATCTGATCAGCAAACTCATCTCGCTGGCGAATGAGGTGGCTGTTTGTGCCATCTACCAAGATCTCTGCCGCTTTAGGGCGGGAGTTGTAATTGCTCGACATGCTCATGCAGTAGGCGCCGGCAGACAATACGGCTAACCGATCGCCCGCTTTGACCGCCAGTGCGCGGTCGTGTCCAATCCAGTCACCGCTCTCGCAAACTGGGCCAACAACATCAAAAACTTCAGTCGATGGTTGAGTCGGTGAATACTGCAGAGGGACGATCGTGTGAAAGGCTTGGTACATGGCCGGCCGGGGAAGGTCGTTCATCGCAGCGTCAACGATGCAGAAATTTTTCTGTTCACCTGGCTTCATGTACAAAATTTCGGTAACGCAGACTCCTGCGTTACCTACCAACGAACGCCCGGGCTCAATCATGAGCTGGCGCTGACCGAATCCTCGCGCATCCAGCTTGACCAGCAATTTGTGCCACAGAGCGTCTGCAGCGGGTGGGGTGTCACCGTTGTAGTTGATGCCCAAACCACCGCCAAAGTCGATGTGATGAATAGGTATGCCCGCTGCTTCGATGGACTCGACCAAATCTAACATCCGGTCCATGGCGTCAAGGTACGGCGTTTCTTCGGTGATTTGAGATCCAATGTGGCAGTCTATGCCCACGACTTTTAATCCCGGCAACGCTGCTGCACGTTGGTAGGTCATGAGCGTGCGCTCGTGTGCGATACCGAATTTATTGCCTTTGAGTCCGGTCGAAATGTAGGGGTGCGTTTTGGGGTCTACATTCGGATTCACCCGGATGCTGATGGGTGCCTGCAAGTTCAAACCGAGGGCCACTTCATTCAAGACATCGATTTCTGCCTCGCTTTCAACGTTGAAGCAGCCGATTCCTGCCTTAAGCGCTACCGCCATTTCTGTACGAGTTTTCCCGACGCCAGAAAAAATGACTTTGTCCGCTTGCGCGCCTGCCGCAAGCACTCGTGCGAGCTCGCCTCCAGAGACGATGTCAAACCCACATCCGGCTTTGGCAAACAGTTGCAGGATGGCTAGCGAGGAGTTTGCTTTCATGGCGTAGCAAACGCGTGCATTACGGCCAGCAAAACCACGCTGATAAGCGGCCAGAGCGTCCAGCATGGAAGCTTTGGAATAGACAAACAAAGGTGTTCCATGGAGCGAAGCCAAGTCGCCCAAGTCGCATCCTTCCACCTGTAGTAGGTCTTGCTGGTAATGAACGTGGGGGTGTCCGGGGAGTTGGGGGGCGCTCATGGGGTCAAAGTGTTGGGGCTGGCAGTAGCAGCAGGGGCGGAGGAAGGAGTTTTGGCACCTAGAGGAAGTACCGGGCGCTTCGGCAAATATAGCGTTCCGGTCTGGCCGCATGCGGTGAGTAACACGCAAAGGCAAAGCAGACTTAGGGTGCTGACTAGAATTCGGGTTCTATTGAACATGCGTAAATTGTAATGACCGACCCTGAATTCATGAGCCTTGCCGAATCTTTGTTGACCTCTATCGAGCTTGCTTGCGATCGCATCAATGACGAGTCGGATGCTGATGTCGACAACCAAAGGGTGGGTAGCATGATCACTTTAACCTTTGCAAACCGATCTCAGATCATTGTGAATCTTCAAAAACCACTGCACGAAGTTTGGCTCGCTGCGAAGTCAGGTGGGTATCACTACCGTTGGCATGAAGGTGCTTGGCAAGACACAAAGGGGGCCGGAGAGTTCTTTGCTGCACTCAGCGCGAATGCCAGCGCACAGGCTGGCTTTCCATTGACCTTCAGTGCTGCCTAGTTCTTAAAAAGATCCAAGATTTTTTGTTTCTCGTCGGCGGCCGTACCGCTTTCTTTTGCACCGTCAGCTTTGTCTGTCGTGCCAAGGTTGCTCACGCCGGCTCCTGGGGTGAACTCTTCATAAAACCACTCATTGCCTAGCCGTACGACCCCTTCTGGCGCTGTGGGTTCGCTTACGGGAACGCCTTTGAGTGCCGTCTCCATGAAGCTGATCCATACAGGCAGGCTGAGTCCTCCCCCGGTCTCACGATCACCAAGTTTGCGGGGCGTGTCGTAGCCAATCCATGTCACTGCAGTGATGGTGGGTTGGTAGCCTGCAAACCAAGCATCCATAGAGTCATTGGTTGTACCTGTTTTGCCGTAAAGGTCGGGGCGTTTCAGCGTCGCTTGCGCGCGAGCAGCCGTGCCGGAGCGCGTAATCTCTTGCAGCAGGCTGCTCATCATGAAGGCATTGCGTTCGTCAATTGCCCTTTCGGCGTCTGCGAGTGCGGGCGGCCTGGTTTCAACCAGTACTTTTCCTCGCTGTTCGCTGACCTTTGAAATAATCCACGGATTGACACGGTAGCCACCGTTGGCAAATACGGAATAAGCGCTTGCCATTTGTAGTGGGGTGACGGCACCTGCGCCCAATGCCATCGTCAGATAAGCGGGGTGTTTTTCGGCTTCAAACCCAAAACGGGTCACCCACTCTTGCGCGTAAGGTGCTCCGATTGAGTTCAGGACCCGGATCGAAATCATGTTTTTCGATTTGGCAAGACCCCGGCGAAGAGTCATGGGCCCTTCGAATGTGCCGTCGTAGTTTTTCGGTTCCCAGGGCTGTCCTCCTGTGACGCCAGCATCGAAAAACAACGGAGCGTCATTGACGACGGTGGCGGGCCCGAAGCCTTTTTCCAAGGCGGCTGAGTAAATGAACGGCTTGAAACTAGAGCCGGGCTGGCGCCATGCCTGTGTGACATGGTTGAACTTGTTTTTAGTGAAATCAAAGCCCCCTACAAGAGCGCGAATAGAGCCATCGCGGGGATCCATAGCGACAAGTGCACCCTCGACTTCGGGGAGTTGCGTGACTTCCCATCCACCCTTGATTGTTTTGGCTACTCGGATGACAGCCCCCTTGCGAAGTTTGATGTTAGGCGGGGCTTTTTCGGCCAGCCCTGATTGGACGGGTTTCAGGCCATCCCCAGTGATTTCCACCAATTGCCCGTTCTGGCGCTGCGCCAGGATTCGTTTGCCATCCGCCTGGAGAACGATGGCTGCCATGACATCTCCGTTGTCCGGATGATCGTCTAGCGCCTCGTCTATCGCGTCTTCCAGTTCCTGGCCTTTGGCGGGGAGTTCGACGAACTTTTCCGGTCCGCGATAAAACTGCCGGCGTTCGAAATCCATGATGCCGCGCCGAAGAGCGCGATATGCCGCGATCTGCTGGTCAGATTTGATCGTGGTGAACACGTTGAGTCCGCGCGTGTATGTTTCGTCGCCGTACTGGCTGTACATCAATTGCCGCACCATTTCAGAAATGTATTCCGCATGGATCGGGTTGGCGTTGGGGCCGGTCTTGATGAGCAATTGTTCTGCATGTGCAGCTTCGGCTTCTTGCTCCGTAATGAATCCGTTTTCCAACATACGATCGATGATGTACCCCTGCCGCACTTTTGCGCGCTTTGGGTTACTGATCGGGTTGTAGGCGGAAGGCGCTTTTGGAAGGCCAGCCAACATCGCGGCTTCAGCGACCGAGACATCCTTCAAAGGCTTACCAAAGTAGATTTCTGACGCGGCGGCGAAACCATACGCGCGGTTGCCCAAGAATATCTGGTTCATATAGATTTCCAAGATCTGGTCCTTGGAGAGCATGTGTTCCAGCTTGAAGGTGAGCAAAATTTCATAAATTTTGCGAGTAAACGTTTTTTCGGAAGTAAGGTAGACATTCCGCGCTACTTGCATGGTGATGGTCGACGCACCTTGGCTTTTCGCTCTCCCTACATTCGCTAACCCGGCGCGAATGACTCCTAAATAGTCCACACCGCCGTGCTGATAAAAACGCGCGTCTTCCACTGCAAGGATGGCGTTTGTCATCACCTTAGGTATTTCTCCAATTGGGGTGAGTTTGCGACGTTCTTCACCGAATTCACCTATGAGGTCTCCGTCGGCAGAAAAAATTCTCAAAGGCAGTTTGGGTCGGTAGTCTGCGATGTCGCTGATGTCCGGCAAATTCGGATAAGCCAAGGCGAGTGCCAATGCGACTAAGGTCAAAACCGACAGAATGGCAGCGGCGCTGAGACCGGCTAGCCAAGCCAGCGCGACCCATAACCAATGTGTATGTTGTGAGGGGGCGTGCTTTGCAGTGTCGGAGGATGTGGGCATGTAGGCGATCTGATGTTCGTTCGATTTTAAAACCAGTAGCCTTGCGCAACTGGCTACACCCATGACGTTCCTGCGCGACCATTTAAAGCGGTTTCGGGATGCTCAGCCAAGCGTTCGAAACGCTATCTCACACTGATATCAGGCGTCGGGTTTTGACAACGTTATAAATTGTCAGAAAGTGAAAAATCCTTTGCCGCTCAATACCCTTGCTGATAGCATTGAAGTGATTTGTTAAGTCCGTTTGGCGCGTTGTCATTCAGTTTCAGGGGACCATTTTGATATCTTTAGGGGCGTTGTTTAGCCGTCAGCCAGCTCCAATGCTAGGGCTGGATATCAGCTCTTCAAGTGTGAAGCTGGTAGAGATTGGCCGCGATAAGGCTGGTAATCTGGTTTTAGAGCGCTGTGCCATTGAGCCCTTGGAGCGAGGCTGGTTCGTTGATGGGAATGTTGAAAAGTTCGACGAGGTGGCCGAGGCCGTGCGCAAACTGGTCAAAAAAAGCGGGACTAAAACCAAAAACGTTGCGATGGCCTTACCTCCCTCTGCGGTGATTACCAAAAAAATTATCCTGCAAGGGGGGATGTCAGATTTGGAGTTGGAGCAGCAGGTCGAGGCGGAAGCTAATCAATACATTCCGTTTCCCTTGGATGAGGTGAGTCTGGATTTTTGCGTTGTCGGTCCCAGTGCATCCAGTGTGGGTGATATCGAAGTGCTGATTGCGGCGTCCCGGCGCGAGAAAGTGCAGGACATTCAAGGATTGGCGGAAGCGGCGGGCTTAACCCCGGTAATTGTGGATGTCGAGTCCTATGCTGCTCGATTGGCTGCTGGGCGATTGATCGAGAATTTGCCCGGCCAAGGTGCGGGTTTGATCGTTGCGCTTTTTGAGATTGGCGCAATGACCACAAGTATGCAAGTCATGCGCGATGAAGATGTTCTGTACGACCGCGATCAAGCGTTTGGCGGCGCGCAGCTAACCCAGCTCATTGTTCGGCAGTATGGGTTCTCTCAAGAAGAGGCCGAGAGCAAGAAACGAAGTGGTGAGCTTCCCGATGATTACGAGGCCACTGTACTTAAGCCGTTTATAGACACCATGGTGCAAGAGCTGGGTCGTGCCTTGCAGTTCTTTTTTACGAGTACACCGCACAATCGTGTGGACTACATCCTGCTGGCAGGTGGTTCTGCTGCACTTCCTGCATTGACAAATGCTGTCACTCAGCACACTTCTTTTCCTTGTAGTCTCCTCAATCCGTTCGATGGGATGGAGATTGGAGAGGGCGTTCGATTAAAGCGAATGACCCGTGAGGCGCCTTCGTATTTGACCTCTTGTGGTCTTGCGCTACGGAGGTTCTCACAATGATTTCGATCAACCTTTTGCCGCATCGTGAGGCGGCTCGCAAAAAGCGAAAAGACGTTTTTAATCTGGCACTTGCGGCTTCGGCGCTGCTTGGTGGGCTGATTGCGGGATCTGTTTATCTTGCTTACGAGGCGGCAATCTCTCAGCAGCAGAATAACAACTTTGTACTGGAAACAGAGATCAAAAAACTCGAGGGTCAGATCAAAGATATCGCCGGATTGGAGTCTGAAATTGCGGCATTGCGCGCCAGGCAGCAGGCTGTTGAAGATTTGCAGTCAGACCGGAATTTGCCGGTGCATTTGTTGTCAGAGCTTGTTATCCAATTGCCTGACGGTGTTTTCATTAACAAGATGGTTCAGCAGGACCAGCAGGTATTGATTACCGGTGTGGCGCAATCCAATGAACGCGTCTCGGAATTGCTTCGTAATTTGGCCAACAATACCCCATGGTTTAGCAAGCCGGAGTTGATTGAAATCAGTGCTGGTTCGACCGCGATCTCAGCGAAAGAGCAAAGGCGCACTTTCAATTTCAATGTCAAAGTTAAGCTGATGCGTGCCAGCGAAGCCGAGCAGCTTGCTGTGAAACAGGCGGCGCTGTCTGCGTCTAGCGCGAGTTTTCCTGTTTTGGCGGCATCGGCGCCCGTACCAAAGCTTTGAGATAAGTACGTATGGCTAAAAACTTAAATTTTTCGGTTGATTTTGCGGAATTGCAGGAAAAACTGACATCGCAGTTCCGTGATTTGGATCCAAAGGATCCATCGCTGTGGCCGACTATCCCCCGTTATTTTTTGTTGTTGGCGACAGCCGCCTTCGTGGTGGCGTTCTTATGGTTTGCGTGGCTGTCCGGATCGCAGGAGAATCTGCAGGCGGAGCAAGACAAAGAGATTGTCCTTAGGGAAGATTACAAAAAAAAGCTGACCAAGGCAGTGAATCTTGATGTTCTCAGAAAACAGCGCGAGCAAGTCCAGCAATACGTGACGCAACTTGAAAAGCAATTGCCCAGTAAGGCAGAGATGGATGCATTGCTGTCTGACATCAATCAAGCAGGTCTGGGTCGGAGTTTGCAGTTTGAGCTGTTTAGACCTGGGCAGATCGCGGTAAAAGAGTATTACGCAGAGTTACCCATCACCATCAAGGTCACTGGCAAGTACCATGACATCGGCAGTTTTGCATCCGACATTGCTAATTTGTCACGCATCGTGACACTCAATAACTTAACCCTTTCTCCCCGTCCGGATGGGGCCTTGACGCTTGATGCTACGGCCAAAACCTTTAGGTATCTTGATCCCGAAGAGGTGCTTGCGCAACGGGCTGCGACGGGGGTAAAGAAATGAAAGTTTTGCGCATTGCAGTTGCCGGGGCACTCTGCTTGACATTGGCATCGTGTGGATCCAGTGGAGAGAATGAACTGAGGAATTGGATTGTCGAGGAGCGTAATCAAACACGCCCCAGAGTTGCTCCTATTCCAGCGCCAAAGCAGTTTGTTCCTGAAAAATATGCTGATACCGCGACAACCGAACCTTTCAGCAGTGTGAAGTTGACACAGGCTTTGAAGCGCGAATCTTCGCAGGCCGTGACCAATGGCGCGTTGGTGGCGCCCGAACTTGCGAGACGAAAAGAACCCTTGGAGTCTTTTCCCTTGGATACCATGTCGCTGGTGGGCAATCTTTCTAAAGCCGGTCAACCCGTCGCCTTGGTTCGTGTCGATAACTTGTTGTATCAAGTGCGGTCAGGAAACTACTTGGGACAAAACTACGGGAAGGTCACCAAAATCACCGAAACCCAAGTGACATTGCGTGAAATTGTCCAAGATGCTGCCGGTGAGTGGATTGAGCGTGTCGTAACCCTTGAGTTGCAAGAAAAAGCCAGATGAGATGTCCGAACGATTTACTTGGAATGCGCATGTTTAAAAAAATTGCTTTTACCCTGTCTCTGCTGGTCGGACAGTTTGCGTTCGCGCAAGGGGCTATCGAATCGGTATCCGGTTCGTTGCAGGGCGGGAATGAAGTTGTCCGGATCGATTTGAGCGAGACGCTCACAGCGTTGCCCACGGGCTTTGCAATTCAGTCGCCAGCGCGCATTGCACTTGACTTTCCTGGTGTCGCAAATGCCATGGGACGATCAACCGTCGAAATCAATCAAGGCAATTTGCGATCCGTCAGTGTGGTTCAGGCGGGTGAGCGTACTCGTGTGGTGTTGAACTTGAAGCAAGCCGCTGCGTACAAAGCAGAAATCCTCGGAAAGTCCCTGATCGTATCCTTGGGTGCCGCAGAAGCGGCAAATACCAAACCCGTCAGCGCTTTTGCAGAGCCGATTGCCCGCGTGGCTGCTCCCTTGAAAGATGTCGACTTCCGCCGGGGTGCTGATGGTGCTGGGCGTGTAGTCGTGACCTTGCCTAACAGCCAAGTGGGTGTAGATATCCGCCAGCAAGGGCAAGGTTTGGTCGTTGAATTCATGAAATCCAGTCTTCCTGAAGGTTTGCGCCGCAAGCTGGACGTGGCCGATTTCGGAACGCCGGTGAAATCAGTCACCACGACCCAGTCGGGGGATCGGGTGCGCATGGTGATTGAACCTCAAGGTCAGTGGGAGCACAGTGCCTATCAAAGTGATGAGCAGTTTGTTGTTGAGGTTAAAGAAATCAAGGTTGATCCCAAGAAGCTGACCCAAGGCCCGGGCTACAACGGACAAAAGCTGTCTTTGAACTTTCAGAGTATCGAGGTGCGTTCCTTATTGCAAGTTATCGCGGACTTCACCAATTTCAATATCGTGACTTCGGATTCTGTTGCTGGTTCGGTCACGCTCCGTTTGCAGGACGTCCCATGGGATCAAGCTTTGGACATTATTCTGCAGGCAAAGGGCCTGGGCATGCGCAAGACCGGAAACGTCTTGTGGGTCGCTCCTAAAGATGAAATTGCGGCCAAAGAAAAACTTGATCTGGAGACGGTTGTAGCGGTCCAGAATTTGGAGCCTCTGCGTACTCAAGCTTTCCAGATTAACTATGGCAAGGCTTCGGATATTGCTGCCGGGCTGATTGCTTCGAGTTCTGGTGCCGGCCAAGGCGTGACTGCTACGCGGATACTTTCTTCCCGGGGGAGCGTGATTTCTGAGAATCGTACCAACCAGTTGTTTGTGACAGACATTCCTAGCAAGCTCGAGCAGGTTCAGCAGTTGATATCCAAAATCGATATCGCCGTCCGCCAAGTACTGATTGAGGCACGTATTGTGGAGGCCTCTGACTCTTTCGGTAAGTCATTGGGGGTGAAACTCGGTGGTGGAGGTACTGCCGGTGCGTCGGGGGATCGCCCCGGTATTTCTTTGGGGTCGAGTTATATCGCGGGGTCGGCTGCAACAACTGCGGGTAATTTTGTGAACTTGCCCTCTACGGGTGCCCTCGGAAGCAGTTCGCCAGGCCAGTTTGCCGTTTCTATTTTCGGTGCAGGTGCGGATCGTTTCTTGAATTTGGAAATATCGGCTTTGGAGGCTGAAGGTAAGGGAAAAGTGGTGTCAAGTCCGCGAGTGGTAACAGCGGATCAAATTAGGGCATTGATTGAGCAGGGTACGGAGCTGCCTTACCAAGTAGCGTCTGCCAGCGGTGCTACTTCCATCGCGTTTCGTAAGGCTAACCTGAAGCTCGAGGTGCTTCCGCAAATTACGCCCGAGGGCAACATTATTTTGACCTTGGACGTGACTAAAGACACCGTGGGTCAATCTACGCCTGCCGGCTTCGCGATTGATACCAAGCACGTTCAAACCCAAGTCTTGGTGGAGAACGGGGGTACTGTCGTGATTGGCGGTATCTTTACCGAGAGCTCGACAGATACAGAGACCAAAGTGCCTTTCTTTGGCGATTTGCCCGGCCTAGGGGTGCTATTCCGGAACAAGGCCAAAGAAATTCAGAAGAGAGAAATGCTCGTGTTCATCACACCGAAAGTCATTGCAGACAAAGTAGTGGGGCGCTGATCGCGACTTGCTGAGGTGATTACGAATTGAGCATTAGTCTTGTTGGTCTTCCCGGCTCCGGGAAGACCACCGTCGGGCGCCAGTTAGCGCGTCGCCTGCGCCTTCCTTTCATTGACTCAGACCACGCAATTGAAAGTCGGATCGGCTGTTCGATCCGTGAGTTCTTTGATCGCGAGGGAGAAGAGCGCTTCCGGGATATTGAAGAGGATGTCCTGGATGAGCTTTCACAGAACGCCGACTCTGTTTTGTCTACTGGTGGCGGAGCTGTGTTGCGGTCCGATAACCGCATCAACCTTCATGCGCGTGGCAAAGTCGTGT
>DAINNP010000013.1:0-9876 GCA_036735785.1 Rhodoferax sp.
GTTGTGTCACGGTGGCGATGCCGCTGATGACTTCTCCCCATTGCCAAGTCTGCAAACTCATTTCCGCACCTTCTGGTTGAGGTGCATCGACCAGGCTCACCCAGAGTTGGCGCTTGGTGGGGCCCGAGGGATACAGCGTAATGGCGGTGCCGTCCGCCAAGTCAGCCTTGGACCAAGCCTGGTCATGCGTCGCAGCTGTGGTTTTCGTAGCGTCTCCAGAGAGTCCCCAGATGGCGTAGCTGTCTGACACGTCACTCAACTGCACCTTGGCGCGCATGACAAACATCGATAGACGCTTGAGCGTAGGAGCCAGCAGATCTTTGCTACAAAGCAAAAAGATATCGCCATCTGATGCCTTAAACCCGACGAAGCTGGCCTGCATGCGGCCTTTGGCATTGCAAAAAGCTGCCAAGCGAGCTTGATCTGAGCCCAGCAAGGAGAAATCCTGCGTCAGTTGGCCATGAATGAATTTGGCAGCGTCGGCGCCGTGAAGTCGGATCACGCCCCAATGTGTCAATCTTGCCACCCCGGCAGGCAGGGCGAATGGTGTGGATGCGTTCAGTGCTGTCATAGCCTGAATTATCATTCTTCGTTTCATCCAGACAGAGAGTAGGGCCGTGCGCTTTTTCATTGCCGTTGTTTTGGCAGTTGTCGCTTTGGTGGCTTCGGGCTTTGCATGGGTTCAGTCACCGCTGAAATTAGAAGCAACAGTGGTTGATATTCATATAGACGCAGGAAGTAGTGCGCGTGAAGTGGCACATCAGGTGGCAGGCTCGGGAGTGGATGTGTCGGAAGACCTGCTCTATGCATGGTTCCGGCTCTCTGGCAAATCGCGCCAAATCCGCGCTGGCAGTTACGAGCTGAATGCAGGTATCACGCCCCGGACTTTGCTGGAAAAGTTTGTACGCGGTGACCAAGCGCTCAGATCCGTCACCATTCTGGAAGGCTGGACATTTCGCCAAGCAAGACAGGCATTGGCCAAAGCCGACGCACTCAAACAAGACAGCCGGGGTTTGTCGGACGACGCCATCATGGCAGCCCTAGGGAGAGTCGGGCAACATCCGGAAGGGCGCTTTTTCCCAGACACCTATACCTATGCCAAGGGCAGCAGTGACATGGATGTGCTCGGGCAGGCCCTCAAAGCAATGGACAAGCAACTTGAAGCAGCGTGGAGCCTTCGCCGAGCAAACCAGTATTTGCAAACGCCCGAACAGGCTTTGATTCTCGCCAGCATCATTGAAAAAGAAACAGGCAAGACGGCGGACCAAACGTTGATTTCATCGGTATTTCACAACCGGATGCAAATTGGAATGCGCTTGCAAACCGATCCGACGGTGATTTATGGCTTGGGCGAACGTTTCGACGGCAACTTGCGACGCTCCGATTTGCTGGCGGATACCCCTTACAACACCTACACCCGCAATGGTCTGCCTCCGACTCCGATTTCTTTACCGGGGAAATCTGCACTCATTGCCGCGATTCAACCGGTGTCATCCAAGGCACTTTATTTTGTGGCCCGTGGAGATGGGAGCAGCTATTTCAGCGAATCTTTGGACGAGCACAATAGGGCTGTCGACAAGTACCAAAGAGGGCGCTGAGCCAGAAGTTATGCAGGGACTGTTTATAAGTTTTGAGGGTATCGATGGAGCGGGCAAATCGACCCATATCGATGCTGTCCGGCTTGCGTTTGTTGCCGCGGGTGCTAATGTCACCTTAACTCGGGAGCCCGGTGGCACGCCGTTGGCGGAGCAGCTGCGGGGTTTGGTCTTGAATGACCCGATGGACGCGATGACTGAAGCGCTGATTGTGTTTGCCGCGAGGCGCGATCACTTGAAACAGGTGATTTGGCCCGCACTAGAGCGTGGCGATGTGGTTTTGTGTGACCGCTTTTCTGATGCCAGTTTCGCCTATCAGGGCGGGGGCAGAGGTTGCGCTTGGAGCACCTTGGAGACCCTTGAAGCTTGGGTGCAAACTCCGCCGGTTGCGAAGAACGACGCGACTTCGCCGCAACCCATAAAGCCGCTGTTGACTATTTGGTTCGATTTGCCGGCCGCCGTAGCGGCCCAGCGGCTCGCGGGTGCGCGGATCCCGGATAAATTTGAATCTCAACCTCAGGCGTTCTTTGAAAAAGTGGCAGAGGCCTACGCACGGCGGGCACAAGAGGACCCTAGACGTTTTGCCAGGATCAATGCGGATCAAACAATGGCTGCCGTGCGCTCTGATGTATTGGCAGCACTTGTGACGCGAGGACTGCTGAAAGCATGAACCTTGCACCATGGATTGAGCGCCAGCGAAGCGCGTTATTGAGCCAAAACGGTCACGCTTGGCTTTTGCAAGGTCCGTCCGGACTGGGGCAGTACGCTCTGGCTATGGAGCTTGCGCGTGCCTGGCTTTGCGAAGCACCGAGCGGGGCAGGAGCGTGCGGCACCTGCGGCAGTTGCCATGCTATCGAGGTGCGAACGCATGCGGATTTGTGCATGCTGATGCCCGAAACCACCATGATCGAGCTCGGTTGGCCGTTGAGTGAAAAGGCCCAAGCCGAGGTCGATGACAAAAAGCGCAAGCCGAGCAAAGAAATCAGAGTCGATGCCATGCGCGATGCAGTGGAGTTCTCGCAACGCACCAGTGCAAGAGGGCGAGGCAAGGTGGTTGTGGTGTTCCCTGCGGAGCAGATGAATCACATTACCGCGAACGCTTTGCTCAAGACCCTGGAGGAACCTCCGGGTGATGTGCGGTTTGTCCTTGCCACTGAATCTGCCCACCAGTTGCTACCCACCATCCGTAGTCGCTGTATTTCTCACACATTGCAATGGCCGCCTCTTCAAGAAGCCGAGAGTTGGTTGGCTGGTCAAGCAGTCACTGCTGAGCAGATGAATCTGGCGCTCAAGGCATCAGGTGGCAGACCGGAGTTCGCCTTGACACTGGCGCAAACAGAAGGCGCACTCAATCGGTGGTCCGCCATCCCCCATGCTCTTCGCATGGGGGATGTGAGCATATTCAAAGATTGGAGCGCAGCCTCTCAGATCGACGCGATTCAGAAGGTTTGCCACGATCTTATGGTGATTTCTACAGGCGCAGATCCCCGCTTTTTTCCACGTCAAGCTCTGCAGGACGTGCGAGCGCCCATGTTTTCTCTGTCTGCATGGTCCAAGGAGTTGTCACAGTCGATGAAGACAATTGATCATCCTTTCAACGCAGGCCTATTGACCGAGTCGCTTGTATCCAAAGCGCAAACCGTCCTAAACTCTGGGGAACCCAAGAGACCATGACCAGTACCCCTACCGCTAGTGCAAGGCCCAGCGTTATCCAGCTTTCGATCAAAGAGAAAGCTGCGCTTTATGCTGCCTACATACCCATGTTTACTGAGGGCGGCGTTTTTATACCGACAACGCGCGACTACAGCCTGGGGGATGATGTCTATGTGCTGCTCTCGTTGCCCGAAGACATGCAGCGCTACCCCGTAGCAGGGAAAGTTGCCTGGGTTACACCCGCCAAAGCTGCTGGCGGGAGAACCCAAGGGGTGGGTATTTTGTTTCCCAAAGACGAAAAGTCACGGGCACTCAAGTTGAAAATAGAAGAGATTTTGGGGGCGCATATGGCCTCTGAACGCCCTACCCAGACGGTTTAAAACTCACGACTCGGAGGGCGTCAGATGTAGTGTCGAGGACGGCCGCGAGTTTCTTGCGGACTTTGCATGTTTACTGATTCCCACTGCCATCTTACGTTTCCCGAACTCGCATCCCAATGGCCAGATATTTCTGATGCGATGAAAACAGCGCAGGTAACTCGCGCCCTGTGCATCTGCACGACGCTTGAAGAGTTTCCTACGGTCCACGAGTTTGCAGTGGCTCAGCCTCATATTTGGGCGACGGTTGGGGTACATCCAGACAATGAAGGAGTGCAAGAGCCAGATCTTGAGCGACTCTTGCAATGGGGAAGCCTACCCAAAGTCATGGCAATCGGTGAAACAGGCCTGGACTACTACCGCCTCGGATCAAGAAGCATCTCTGATATGGAGTGGCAAAGAGAGCGCTTCCGTCTGCATATTGAGGCTGCACGAAAATTGAATAAGCCACTGGTGATTCACACACGAAGCGCCTCGGACGACACCTTGGCAATTCTTAAGGAAGCAGGGGAGTGCGGTGATCAAAGCAGTGCAGGGGGTGTTTTCCACTGCTTTACGGAAGACCTGGATGTCGCGCGCAAAGCTCTTGATTTAGGCTTCTACATTTCATTTTCTGGAATCATTACCTTTAAATCTGCTCAAAGCATCAGGGATGTCGCAGCCATGGTGCCACTCGATCGTTTACTGATTGAGACCGATAGCCCCTACCTTGCACCGGTGCCATACCGTGGCAAGCTAAACAATCCTTCCTACGTTCCTTATGTTGCCCAAGAATTAGCGCAGGTGAAGAACGTGACTATTGAAGAGATTGCAGAACAGACAAGCGTGAATTTCGATGTTTTGTTCAAGGTGTAACCATGCGCAATCATCCTAAAAGACGTCTCCTCTTGGTTTTGGGCGCTTTGTCCCTTTGGTGCGGTGGCGCTCATTCGGGATCGTATGAGGATTTCTTTAAAGCCATCGAGACTGACAACCCCCTGGTGATCCAAAGTCTCTTGAGTCGCGGCTTTGACCCCAACACAGTGAATCCCAAGGGCTTACCAGCGCTACTGTTGGCCATTAAGTTGTCGGCAAACAAGGCCACGAAGCTACTTTTAGAACAACCCAGCCTTCGTGTTGAAGTCAGATCTCCAGAGGATGAAAGCCCCTTGATGTTGGCTGCATTCGCGGGTGATTTGGATTTGTGTAGTGCATTGATTGCCAAAGACGCTGACGTTAACAAGACGGGCTGGACTCCATTGCACTACGCAGCTACTAACGCCCATATTCCTGTGGTGCGGCTGCTGTTGGAAAACTTCGCCTACATTGATGCCGCATCCCCAAATGGATCCACACCTCTGATGATGGCAGCGATGTACGGCAACAGTTCTGTTGTAAAGCTATTGCTCGAAGCTGGTGCCGATCCCAGTCTCAAAAATAGCAAAGGGCTCACGGCCATGGACTTTGCACGACAGGCAAAAAAAGACGAGTCCATGGAAATCATCGGCGCCTTTGTGCGGGCTCTACGTCCCAAGGGCGTTTGGTAGCTGCTACATCTGCGTGACCTAGGTGCATCCAATCGACTGCTTTAGCACGCCCCGTAAATTTCTAACGCTGCATTAGCTATCCACAAGACACGCTAAGAATTCTTCTTGCTGCTATTTAGGCATCTTTACTTCATACGATGTATATTATGTTAAGTAATGTGCATAGAGATTGTTCAGCTCACTGAGAACGACACCACAGGCGCACTGCTGTCGCCAAAGGAAGCCCCAAGTCCTAGTTCACCTGACCCGTGCAAAACACACTCATCACGACGCAATAAGATTTCCCCAGACGAGTCATCAGCAAACCGCACCCACGTCCCATAAGTACTGAGGTCTTCGACCAGAACCCCCCCGTTACGCCAAACCAGCCGCGCATGCATCCGAGAGACCCTTGGGTCGGAAACGACAAATTCAGCACTCTTCACCCGGCCGATATGTGCCGGTAATTCGAACGAGCGGAATGTCATGTACTTTTCCCGGTACCTAAGATCGACTTGCTTGCCCAGAACATCTTTGCCGGACATTGTGCTAACCATAATCTGGGCTTGCATCGTCAAAAAATCAGACTGCTCGTCCTCTTTCCACTCGACCTGTAAAACTTCGCAGTTTTCCGAACGCCCCCGGATGGCAATTTTGCCTACGGCACGGACGGATACCCCCTTTTTTAGGGTCAGCACGTCCACACTTCCTTTGCTCGCCCAAATCTGGCTGGGCCCAGCTAAATCACATAAACGCGCAGCGACATTGACCGCGTCACCGTAGTAATCACCCGCGGTGAACTCAGTATCACCAAATGCGATTCCGATCTTGACGGGCAAACTCACACGTAATTCAAAATTGTACAAATGGCGGCTATGGACCCGTTGCACCTGAACCGCGAAATCTAACGCCTTGCCAGGCTGCCCAAACACCGCCATCACGCCGTCGCCGAGCTTCTTTACGAGCTGTCCCTGATGCGAGTAGACCAGCGCTGTGATCTGGTCAAGAATTTGAGTGATAACAACGGTCGCGCGCGCATTCCCTAAAGCCCCGAACGCACCGGTGCTTCCATGAAGATCTGTGAAGACGACAGTTGATTTGATACCCATCCGTGATATTCCGAAAGGCCTCGCGTGACTTAAGTTACAAGCGCAATAAAAGGTGTTTATGCGAATTACGAGCTAACTGAATCAAACCACCAACATTGTTACGCGGCGGTTAAGTCCACTTGGTGCTGTTGCGTAACGGGAACAATTCGCAAAACCCCTATTGCACCGCTCTCCTGATGGCTTTATGTTCGCACAAAAGCAAGGAAAATATACATGAGTTGGATTGCAGAAAACTTGGTTGGCCGCGTTGGTTCTTTGTTGCAAGGACTGTCTGGGCCCTCAAAAAAAGCCTCGGTGACCACGTTACACGAGATTCGCATGGAGATGCTAGCGGCGTTAGGCGATGTTGCAGAAAAACGCTTCCCCTTAGTTCAGCTTCGAGTTACCTACGCAAGTGATATCGATGATCTTTGGTATTTGCGTGGGGATGTTATGGCAGCAATTGCATCCTTACGTGGCGAAGCGGTGGCTAAAGAGAAACTTCACCAAATTAGCACCATGTTTGTAGGCCTAGTGCCTCACAACCTGACTAACAAATTTTCAGTACGCCTGTCTTAAAACTAATGATGCCCCCAATACAAGAGTACGTCTTTGCCGCTCGAGGTTAAGTCGACCTTCAGGCCAAATGGTAAGAGTACTTTGGTCGGTACGTGGCCGTACGGAAGGTTGGTATAGACAGGAATATTGAGCTGATTACGCAACCAGCCAATTACCTTTGGCAGGCCAAAACCGCTGTCATGAGAAGTCAGTTTGTAAGCACTGAATTGACCTAAAACTATTGCTCGTTGACGCGCCAAGACGCCACTCCTCATTAACTGCGTCAACATACGCTCAATACGGTAGGGATGTTCTGCGACGTCCTCGAGAAACAAAACTCCTCCACGAATATCCGGAAAGTAAGGAGTACCTATCAGAGTGGTCAGTACAGTCAGATTGCCACCCCACAGGGTCGCGTCCTCAATCACAAAATCAGTTTCTGAAATATGACCGTTGCGATCCTGTCGCCAACCTGTCCCCTCCCCTTGCCCCATCAGCAGGTCAGCAAAGCAGTCTTCCATAATGTCGTCAGGAGTTTCACCGCTGACACCACCTACACCAAACCCCTCACACAGTGCAGGGCCTGCCCAAGTGCAGGCGCCAGTTTGCGCAAACAAAGCTAGCTGCAAGGCAGTGAAATCACTGATTCCAACAAACTGAGTTCCGTTCTCAATGGCGGAAGCAATAGAGGTATAGGGCAGTCGATCTATGACCCGTGTTATGCCGTAACCCCCTCTAGTTATCAGGGCGACATCTGCGCCACTATTCGCAGCACGCTCGACAGCTCGAATTCGAGTCGCATCATCTCCAGCGAACCGCTCAAAACGAGTCAGGGCATCTTGGTCGACTTCCACGTCATATCCCAACTCAGTAAGACGACGAACTCCTCTTTTGAAGGCAGCACGGTCGCGAACAGCGCCCGATGGGGAATATAGATAAATAACTTTTTTAACGAGGCTCATTTGATCAACAACTCACGCTCAAGAAAATCGAGATGGATTTCATCCACAACGACTGGAAAAAATGACGGTGATTTGAGCGAATTTTCGGGTGAGAAATCAGGTTTTCTTATGGCATCCAATACGGCGGCATGACCCTTGTCAGGAAAGTGCGCAATCAACGCCTTCACCACATTGTCTGGAAAACCAACCAGGTGATTCAATTGTTTTCTGGACAAACCACCGATTGACCTGCAGCTTTGATGGCGAGACGACTCGGCTAGAGTCGTCAACGCTGGTGGCTTGACTGTAACAATTGATAAAACTGAAGACTCATCTAATTTCAAAACAGAGCAAAGTTCAGTCCCAATAGCTTTTGCGTTGCCTATGGCCACGATATGGGTCGGGGTAAGGTCCATATACTTCGTCAATGCGGTGAGCGAACTTACGTGCGCTCGCACAGAATGCCATTCACTTTTTTTCGGTCTATCACTCAAGCCATGGCCAAGCAGGTCTGGAACGATGACGCGCACACCATGATGAGCCATGCGGCTCACCAAGGACCACACCTGAAAAGACCAAAAACCCAATTCATGAATACAAAGTAAGGTGTATTTCGGATTTGCCGTATTCGAATCCAGATACCGAATTCGATAACCTTCACTGGTATGAAAATAGCTGCTTCTGATTGTCGAATCATCGGGGCAAGGTAATGCCTGCGCATCTAAACGCAATGCATCTTCCCGAAGTGAAATTTGTTCCTCGCGGTTTCTCTTTCGCGCCGACACAAAAAAAGATTGCAGAATGCGCTGACACTCTTCTCTAAGAACTCCACCAGTTACCAGGGTGTGGTGGTTGAGTTGACGCTGGCTGAAAAGATCCAGAACAGACCCCGCGGTACCGGTTTTGGGATCTGGCGCACCAAAAACCACTCGAGCGAGGCGACTATGAAAAATTGCACCACTACACATGGTGCAAGGCTCCAGGGTGACAAACAGCTCAGCACCACTCAATCTATGACTGCCAACGGCCTGAGAGGCTTCCCTCAGTGCGAGTATCTCTGCATGGGCGCTAGGGTCGTTCAACTCTCGAGTTCTATTCCGTCCACGGCCAATAACCTGTCCTTTGTGAACAACTACGGCACCCACAGGAACTTCACCGGCAGACTCTGCTAACACGGCCTCGTCCAAGGCCAGTGTCATAAAAAAATCATCAGATTCCAACGATTGCCCCGCGCTCCCTCAGCCAGTCTTTCAGCAAGACTGAGGTCATGGGCTTGGCATACAAATACCCCTGACCTTCGTGACAGCCCAGCTGCTTTAAGCGCGCTGCTTGTGCGTCCGATTCAATACCCTCAGCAATGACTTTTAACTGGAGGTTTCTGCCCAACTCGATCACCATCGACGCGATATGGCCCCCCATCACATCGTCACTCAATTCCGAAACAAAAGCCCTATCAATCTTCAGCCTGTCAATCGGCAATTGACGCAATTGACTCAGTGATGAATATCCAGTGCCAAAGTCATCGATGGCTATGGAAATCCCAAGCTCACGCACACTGTGCAGCGTCTCCAGCATGAAGTCTGCATCCTCCATAGCTACAGACTCTGTTATTTCAAGCTCCAAGCGCTCGGGCTGAATAGATGTATCAGCCAGAGCAGACTTCAGTTTTTCTATAAATTCAGGATTCCGGAATTGGATTTGGGAAACATTGACTGACATTCGAATGTCCTGCGCCCCTTGACCCTGCAGTCTTACCAGTTCATGGCAAGCCATTCTCAGCACCCAATCACCGATGGCAATGATCATGCCTGACGCTTCCGCCAGGGGAATAAACCTATCGGGAGGAACAAACGTCCCATCTTCATTACGCCAACGTATAAGTGCTTCTAAGCCAACTACTTCGCTTGAAACCAGATCAACCTGCGGTTGGTAAACGATAAAAAGTCGCTCACTCTCTACTGCACTTCGCAGGCTCTGCAACAGGCGAACCCGCTCGCGGATATCGGACCCCATCTCTGCGGAAAACATAACGAATCCGCCACGACGACTCTTTTTGGCTCGCTTCAGCGCGATGTTGGCATCTTTGAGTGCATCTCTGCCTGACGTACTTCCGCTCATCAAGCTCGTAAGCCCCATCGTTGCGGTGACGACCATTGCAT
>DAINNP010000013.1:9976-18409 GCA_036735785.1 Rhodoferax sp.
GTACTTCCGCTCATCAAGCTCGTAAGCCCCATCGTTGCGGTGACGACCATTGCATCGTCTTGCACTACAAACGGACGACGGAAAAGCGCAAGAATGCGAATCGGATCTACCACATCATGGGGCCCCATGAGTCCAAAAGTGTCGCTGCCGATCCTCGCTAAAACGGCATCAGGACCAAGTTCAGCTTTGAGGCGATCTGCAACGGACTGTAGCAACCTGTCACCCTGCTGATGCCCAAGTGCGTCATTGATCTCTGAAAAATCATCAATATCGAGAATCGCGATGATCTCATTGCAGCTTGCGGCACAAGCAAGTCGCGCCTCACTGAGGTCAATGAACTTGTTGCGGTTGGGCAAACATGAAAGGCGATCGTAAAAAGCCATTTCATCCAGCTTGCGAATCTGTTCGTAAGCGCGCAGTGCTGCGGTAACCGTAGCATACAGTTTGGTACGAGTGAGTTCTGACTTGGTTTTGTAGTCGTTGATGTCGTAGTCGTGTATCGTTTCGATTTCAGGAGCGTAACCAGGCTGTCCCGTTCGCAGAATGATACGGACATCAGTCAAGTTGAGCTCAGTGCGGATTGTCTTGACTAAAGCGAGGCCGGCATCCTCCCTTTCCATCACTACATCAAGCAGAACAATGGCAACATCCGCCTGCGCAGAAAGAATACTGGTCGCTTCTGCTGCCGAGTACGCGTGCAAAAACTCCAACTGACGACCAAGAATTTCAATGCCGGACAGTGCAAAGGTTGTTGCCCTGTGCACATCAGGTTCGTCGTCTACAACCAGGAGCCGCCAAACGAGCGGCTTTCCACTGTCTCCCGCCACCTCATCGTCCAAAAACTGTAGGGCGTCTGTATCCACGGTCTGTTCCAACAAGTTGCCAGTACTCATATAAACATTGTGCATCAACCAATTAAAAATGGCGAAACAATGAATGATGAATCGACATCGCTTTTACTCAAAAAGCCAAAAAGCTGAAGCAACGAGTCCGTCACTTCAGCCTTTCGGATGTCATCCAGCTCTACTGTGGCAACCTATTCCCACTCAATGGTTGCCGGCGGCTTACTGCTAACGTCATAGGTGACCCGATTGATACCTCGCACCTCGTTAATGATACGCCCCGACACCGTCTTAAGTAGGTTGTAGGGCAGCTCAGCCCAGTCGGCGGTCATGAAGTCGCTGGTTTGCACCGCACGAAGTGCGACGACATAGTCGTATGTCCGGCCATCACCCATCACACCAACGCTCTTGACAGGCAAAAACACTGTAAACGCTTGAGACACGGCGTCATACCACGTTTTAGGAGGCTTGCGCGGATTCGCGCCTGCCAAACTGCCCCCGGTGTAAGGCGTGTTACGGAGCTCCTCGATAAAGATAGCATCGGCACGCCGCAAAAGGTCTGCGAATTCCTTGTTGACCGCACCCAGAATACGAACGCCGAGGCCAGGCCCGGGAAAAGGATGGCGGTACACCATATCTGCCGGCAACCCTAGCGCGACGCCGAGCTCACGAACTTCATCCTTGAACAACTCCCGCAAAGGCTCCAAAAGCTTCAGCCCCAGTTGCTCAGGCAGTCCACCCACGTTGTGATGGCTCTTGATGGTGACGGCCTTTTTGCTCTTTGCGCCACCGGATTCAATCACGTCCGGATAAATGGTGCCTTGCGCGAGCCATTTGGCACCTGCCTTCGACGCACCAGACGCGGTCAACTTAGTGGCCTCGGCCTTAAACACCTCCACAAACTCACGCCCGATGATCTTGCGCTTGGCTTCGGGATCGCTGACGCCTGCCAAATGGCCCAAAAACTGCTCGGAAGCATCCACCCGAATGACTTTGGCATGCAGTTTCCCGACGAACATCTCCATGACCATGTCACCTTCATTGAGGCGAAGCAGGCCGTGGTCCACAAACACACAGGTCAGTTGGTCACCGATCGCACGATGGATGAGTGCAGCAGCCACGGAGGAATCAACCCCTCCGCTCAAACCGAGGATTACCTCCTCATCCCCCACCTGCTCACGGATCCTTTGCACCGCCTCGGCAATGTAATCGCCCATGATCCAATCTGGCTTGGTGCCACAGATTTGCAAAACGAATCGCTCAAGCAGCTCTTGCCCTTTTTTGGTGTGGGTCACCTCGGGATGGAACTGAACCGCGTAAAAGCGACGCGCTTCGTCAGCCATACCCGCGATCGGGCAGGCTGCGTTCGAGGCCATCACAGAGAAGCCGGGGGGCAACTCTGTCACTTTGTCCCCGTGGCTCATCCAGACATCCAGGATGCCGTGCCCCTCATCTGTACGAAGATCCTCCAAGCCATCCAGCAATTGGGTGTGACCATGGGCACGCACCTGCGCAGATCCAAACTCCCGCGTGCGCCCTGCCTCCACTTTGCCGCCGAGTTGTTGCGCCATGGTTTGCATGCCGTAACAAATGCCCAATACGGGAACGCCTAGGCTAAAGACAGCTTCAGGGGCTTTGTCCGTCTCGTCTTCATAGACACTGGCGTGGCTACCAGACAAGATGATGCCCTTCAAGTTGCCATCTGCAGCGTAGGCTCGCACCCACTCATCAGAAACATCACAGGGATGAACTTCACAGAACACGTGGGCATCGCGTACTCGGCGAGCAATAAGCTGGGTGACTTGCGATCCGAAGTCAAGAATCAGAATCTTTTGATGCATGGGCGGCTAACGTTCAATCGGCTCGGTAATTCGGTGCTTCTTTGGTGATTTGCACGTCATGGACGTGGCTCTCACGAATGCCCGCAGTGGTGATTTCGACGAACTCCGCTTTTTCTTGCATTTCTGCAATCGTTGCGCATCCGCAATATCCCATGCTGGCGCGAATACCACCGGCCATCTGGAACACGATCGCCACCATGGATCCTTTGTAAGGAACGCGACCTTCGATACCCTCGGGTACCAGCTTGTCCGCGTTAGGGTTTCCGGTGCTCGACTCTTGGAAATAGCGATCCGCGCTGCCTTGCTGCATCGCGCCGATACTGCCCATTCCGCGGTAGCTCTTATAGCTGCGACCTTGATACAAGATCACTTCACCAGGGGCCTCTTCGGTACCCGCGAACATGCCGCCCATCATGACGGTGCCAGCACCAGCGGCAATGGCCTTGGCGATATCACCGCTGTAGCGAATGCCGCCGTCCGCGATCAAGGGAACACCTGTGCCGCGCAGGGCAGTGGCCACGCTGTCGACAGCCATGATCTGAGGTACACCCACACCAGCCACAATACGTGTCGTGCAAATCGAACCGGGGCCGATACCCACCTTGACGGCGTCGGCACCCGCCTCCACCAGCGCCAGCGCTGCTGCACCGGTGGCAATGTTCCCGCCCACCACATCCACCTGCGGAAAGTTTTGCTTGACCCAACGCACACGGTCAATCACACCTTTGCTGTGGCCGTGCGCCGTGTCGACCACGATCGCGTCGACACCCGCCTGAACCAAAGCCTCCACACGGGCCTCGGTACCTTCACCGACGCCCACTGCCGCACCAACCCGCAGGCGGCCGGTCACATCACGAGCGGCATTGGGGAAATTGAGTTGCTTGGTGATGTCTTTCACGGTGATCAAGCCTTTGAGCTCAAAGGCCTCGTTGACCACCAGCAGACGTTCCAGCTTGTGCTTGTTTAACAGGGCCTTGGCGGCCTCTGGTGTTGTACCGTCAGGAACGGTGATCAAGCGCTCACGAGGCGTCATGATTTCGCGCACTGGCTGGTCATAGCGGGTCTCAAAGCGAAGGTCACGGCCAGTCACGATACCCACGACTTTGCCGCCATCGCACACCGGGAAGCCGGAAACTCCGAGCTGCTCTGAGAGGGCGATGACCTGGCGAACTGTTGTATCTGGGGTGATCACCACTGGGTCACGCAACAGACCGGACTCGTAGCGCTTGACCTTAGAGACTTGCGCAGCCTGCTCAGCGGCGGTCAGGTTTTTGTGCACGATGCCCATGCCGCCCTCTTGGGCGATTGCAATCGCAAGACGCGCCTCGGTGACGGTGTCCATCGCAGCCGATACCAGTGGCAGGTTCAGTGCGATGTTGCGGGAGAAACGGGTGGCGAGGCTGGTGTCCTTAGGAAGGACTTGGGAGAACGCTGGAACCAACAACACATCGTCGAAGGTCAGCGCTTTGCCGAGAAGGCGCATGTCAAAGCTCCAAAAATCGGATTGTACCCGTGACAACACAGCTTCTTTCCGCGAGAAACGCTAAACTGGCCCCATGCATTTCTCTAAATTTCTTGTTGCGCTCCCCTTGGCACTCGCAGCCTCGATGGCCACAGCACAGTGGCAATGGCTGGACAAAGACGGCAGAAAAATTTTCAGCGATCGGGCTCCGGGGTCTGAGGTGCCTGAAAAAAACATCTTGAAACGACCGGCCGGCACGAAAGCGCCTGTCTCAGACTCCAACGTACAAGCCACCCCGGAAGGAACCAAAGTGGATGGTGCTGTGGCACCCGCCCCCAAGGATACGGGCGTAGACAAAGCGCTGGACACAAAGAAGAAACAAGCCGAAGCCGCAGAGGCGGCCCAAAAAAAAGCCGAGGCTGAAAAAGTGGCCAAAGCGAAAGCGGACAACTGCAAACTTGCGCGCCAAGCCAAAACTACATTTGAATCTGGCATTCGGCTGTCGCGCGCCAATTCAGCTGGCGAACGTGAATTTTTGGATGATGCGGCTCGGGCCAGTGAAATGCAACGAATCCAAGGTGTGATCGACGCGGATTGCAAATAGCGCGAGTGGCTTTCAGCGGCGGGGGGGCCGCACTCCCCTGTCTTGGGCAAACAGACCTGCCGATTTGGATCCCTGCCGAGCAAACCGCTCTCGTCGGGCTACCTTGGGGTCTACCCTCAAGGTAGACAGCAGCTCCAGGCGGTCACCCTGTCTCAGTAGATGTGTGGGCGCAACTTTCTTTCCCCAAATCGCCAAGGCCAGTGCGTCAACGTGCGCATCGGGAGCGTTAGCAAGCAAGCCGCTTGCAGCAACAGCACGTGCCGCTGTTGCGCCTTCGGGTAATTTGACTTTGACTTCAGTGACTTGCCTTGGCGCTGCGGCCAAGGCCACGATCACCTCGATCTGATCGACCACGATTCCAGGTGAATCATTCACCATATACATCCTGCGCACGCTTGACAAACGCATCGACCAAGTTGGCCGCGATTTTGTCAAACACCGGGCCTACCAACTTGGCCAGGGTTCCACTATCAAAACCATAGTTCAGCACCAGGCTCACCCTGCATGCACGCTGGCTTCCATCCCCCACGGGGGCAAATACCCACTCCCCCTCCAATTTGGAAAAGGGGCCTTTCACCAACTGCATCCCCACACGCTCATTGGGCGTGTGATTGTTCTGGGTGACGAAAGTCTGACGGATTCCGCTGAACGAAATACCCACCTCCGCCGTCATTCCGCCCTCCTCTTGGCATAAAACTTGGGCATGGTCACACCATGGCAAAAAGCGCGGGTACTGAGCGACATCAGTCACCAAAGCATACATTTCTGCAGGGCTGTACCAAATAAGGACGGACTTGTGAACGGTTTTCATAGAATGCGAGGTTGCGCGGGATTGTAGACAAGCCCATATGCGTCTCTTTCAAACCTGCCCGTTATCCCCATTTGCACCTCATGGCCAAGAAACCCGAAACTCAATCGCGCATCGCTGACAACAAAAAAGCCGCTTTCAACTATTTCTTTGAAGAGAGGTTTGAGGCAGGACTGGTACTGGAAGGTTGGGAAGTGAAATCCCTGCGCGAGGGAAAAGTGCAACTCACCGACGGATACGTGGTGATCCGGGACGGCGAAATGTTCATCATCGGGTTGCAGATCAACCCTTTGCACACAGCCTCAAGCCACGTAAGTCCGGACAAGGTTCGCACCAAAAAGCTGCTGCTGCACAAAGAAGAAATCAAGCGGCTAACAGGCAAAGTGGAGCAAAAAGGCTACACCCTTGTACCCATCAACTTGCACTGGAAAAGCGGCAAAGTCAAATGCGATATCGCGCTGGCCAAGGGCAAGGCTGAGCACGACAAGCGCGACACCATCAAAGACCGCGAGGGCAAGCGGGAGGTGGAACGCGCGATGAAAGACCGCAACCGCTAGGCATTTACCACTTGCTGGGGCCAGGCCGGTCGCTGTGCTACCGGTCTGACTTGCCAACGACAGCCTCCGAACATCACGCCAGGTGCCGCAAGGGATGAGCTGCAGCAGGCCAAGGGCTCTCAAAGAACGGCGCGACCATCTCCGGTGTTACTTCTTCAATAGCAGCAGGTGACCAGCGTGGGTGGTGGTCTTTGTCAACCGCCAAGGCGCGAATGCCTTCCACTGTTTCACTGCTTGCGCCGCTACGCGCCAGATGGCGGGTCGTAAAGCAATGGCGGACCATGTCACGCTCCATGCGCAGCTCGTCAGCCAGACTCATGTCGCGCCCACGGCGGATCTGTTCCAGCACCACATGCAGCATCAATGGTGAGCGCTTGTGCAGTGTCGCGAGGGCCGACTGCGCCCACTCTGAGCCATCTGACTCCAGAGCCTGAACGATGGCCGACACATCCTTACCTGAAAAAACAGCATCAATCAGGGGCCTAGCGCTCATAGAACCTGCGCTTGTAGCTATAGAAAACGTAGCAACCCATTCGCCCAGCGAAGCCGGTGACTGCCAATCGATCTGCGACAGTGCATCCCATGCGGAGGGTAGTGATGCAGACTCCATCATCACGTCGGCGAGGCCGGCAGCAACCGCGCCCTCGCCGTCCAGCAGCTCACCCGTCAGTGCCAACCATTCACCGACACGACCAGGGCAACGGCTTAAAAAGTAGCCCCCACCCACATCAGGGAAGAGGCCAATACCTGTTTCCGGCATTGCCATCTTCGTTCGCCCCGTCACGATACGGTGCGAAGCACCTTGGCTCACCCCCATGCCGCCGCCCATCACGATTCCGTCCATAAAAGCGATGTAGGGCTTGGGATAGGTGTGAATCAAGTGGTTCAGCGCGTACTCTTCGGTGAAAAAATCTTCAAGCGCAGGATCACCGGACAAAGCAGCGGTATGGAAAAAACGGATATCCCCACCAGCACAAAACGCACCAAAAGGCCCCTCTTTGCCCATACCGCGTATAGCCACCGCATGCACCAACGGGTCGTCGCTCCAGCGCTTCAAGGCCGCCGTCAGCGCTCGCACCATGGGCAAACTCAATGCATTCAAGGCTCGTGGCCGGTTCAGAGTAACCAAGCCCACGCCACCGCGAACCTCCACCAGCACCTCATCGCACTGCGAAAAATCTGTCATGTTCTTTGTCTCCATCCTATCCATTCATTGACAACCAGCGCACCGATGACCAGTGCACCTCCGGTCAACACGGCAGCACCCGGCTCTTCACCTGCGCCCCACCACGCCAACAGAATGCCGAAGATCACCTCCAACAGCTGCAGCAATGATATTTCAGGGGCTTTCAGAATCTGGGCACAGCGCACACTCAGCACACAAGGCACTGCGAGTTGAAATACGCCGAGAAAGCCGAGCAACAGCACATCATGCCCAGTCGCTTGCAACGGCAAGGCTAAGGGAAGGGTCGCCACGCAGGAAATCAGGCCCCCTGCCCACACAGCCGGCATCAGGTCCACATCGTGCCCTTGATCGTGGGCATGTTGGGTCACCGTCCAATTGGTGGCGCCGGCTAGCGGCACACACAAGGCGACCAAGGTACCGGCCAGGGACACGCTCCCGAGCTGCGAGGCATACATGTACACAATGCCTGCGCCCGCAACCCACACGGCCACCCACGTGCGTTTCGGAATCGTATGACCGATGAAGACTCGCGCAATGATCGCTGTCAGGAGCGGCCCCATAGACATGGTCACCAGCACGTTCCCCACAGTGGTAAGCGTGAGCGCCACCATAAAGGCGGTGAACATCACGCTCCAACACACTGCGCTGAGCCAAAAGCTGCGGCCCGCCCTCAAGGTGTTACGAAACACGGCCTTGCCACTCACCCATGGCAGCAAAAGACTCAATGACGCCACTGTAAAGAATGCGCGCCAGAAGGTCACCTCGAAACTGCGCGCTGATTCCAAGTGCCGCGTCACAACACCCGCGGTGGACCACATCAAGGTCACCATGACCATCAAAAGCACGGCGCGGTTATGGCTTAACTTCATCACACTCCCTGTTTAAATCGAAAAGGCAGCCCAGACGTAAAAACGCCGCGGAACCAGCAAGGCTGGACCGCGGCCGTTTGGGCTTACCTGCCACGCGCCGGACAAGTCCGGCGCAACAGGATCAGTCGCGGGAAGCGCGCTTACGCTCGTGCTCTTTCAGGAAACGCTTGCGCAGACGCACGGACTTGGGCGTGATTTCGACCAATTCGTCGTCCTCAATGAATTCCACGCCGTATTCCAGGGTCAGCTCAATCGGAGGTGTGA